>NZ_QHJH01000063.1 GCF_003947455.1 Streptomyces sp. WAC 04229
GGGCGGGGCCGGGGGCGCCGTGGAGGGCCGGCCCTCAATGCCATTCCGCGGGATCGAGCGCCGCGGCGACGAAGCCGTCCCCCTGGGTAACGATCAGATCCGGTTGCTCCACCAGTCGCGCGACCCTACCGGGATCGAATGCGCGAAACTCGAAGACGAAGTGCTCCGTGATCGCGGGCCGGTCCAACGGAAAGCCATCGAGGTCGAGCGAGGAGTTCGCCCGCTCCGCACCCTGGCAGAGGACGGACACGAAGAGGGGGAAGTGGTCCGCGTCCAGAAGCCGATCCGCCTCCTGGATCACACCCACGATCCCACTGCCACCCGTGACCTCCGCACACAGGTCGTCCAGACAGTCCACCAGTGCGTCCCAGTTGTTCCCGTAGTACCCGGGGAAGCGGAGCACTTCGGCAAAGGACTGATGGATCCCCGGCTCATCCAGAAGCCGACGGGAGTCGAAGTAGTAGCAACGTCCCCCTTTCCCCTCCAACCGGGAAATGTGCCCTTGGGCCACGGCGGACCCGTGAGCCACGAAAACGACCCAGGGTTCCGCGGTGTCAGTAATGTCAAAGTCGTCCATTCGTCGCCGCACCATCCGTAATGCACATCAGCGGATCCCTCGAACGAGCTTGTCCAGCGCTGCATCCACAGTGCCTGCCAGCAACTCGACTTCGTCCATTCCGAGGTAGACCTTTCCGTCGTCCGCCACGGTCAGGTTGAAATTCCCCTGAGAAAGATCACCTACCGGGTACAGTTGAGCTTCGGCGTCCTCACTGAGAGACTCGATGATTTCGAAATCCCACTTCGCCAGCGACGGATCCAGCCGGAACGGAATTCGCGCCGCATTTACCCCCGGCCCTCTCTCGTGCACCTCCAGGCCACCAAACTCACTGAGAAATTGCCGGGCGGCTTCGTGCATGACATAACCATCGTCAGCTTCACGCATGGCTAGTTCCCAGGCGTCAGCGGAGACTGCCCGCCCCGGCCGCCAACCCGCCAACCGCAGTACGCGCTCCGTCTCGGGCGACCACCTGGGCGAACCATCAGGCCCTTGGGTGGCAACGAAGTCGGACGGCAACTCAAGGTGATCCCCCACGAGCACGAAGGGCAGTGGAGCATCGGTGCGCCGCTCTACCACGAGCACCTCCAGCGCTTCATAGGCGTGTCGCACCAACCGTTCCGCCTGTTCGTTGCCGACGTAGACAGACCCGTCGGAGGCCATCGCCAGCCAGCTCTCCCCGCAGTCCACGCGACCGACGGGATACAGAGGAGTGCCGGCGCTGTCACTCACGCGAAGGACGACCTCACGGATCTTTGCGGCCCCCTCGCGATCCGTGTTGACATCGCAGGGATCCAGCCTGAACGGAGATTGCGGCATCAGTGGGCCGGGAGTCCAAGCGGCCGTCGACAAACCAGCGAACTCGCCGAGGAATTTTCTCGCCGCCTCGTGCATTTCGAGTCCACTGAACTCCCGAAGAGGGATTTCATACTTGTCAAGCGGCACAGACCGACCGGGATACCATCCGGCCGACCGCAGGACTCGGTAGGTCAAAGGCGACCACTCTTCGGGAACCTCTTCGCTCTTCATCACATCACCGCCATGGTCCCCAGTTACTCAGGTGCGTTCTTGCAAGAGTCTGGGCGTGCCGACGCGGTCCCCTCGCCCTGGGTCGTCGTACTCGTAGCTGATGTCCCTCGCCCGTCGGGAGATACACGCGACCGCGGGGGGCGGCGGCGCGCTCATCGCACCTGTTCCATGAAGCGTTCAAACTCGGCGACAGCATGCTGCAGGTCCTCACGACCGGGATCGTCCGGCGGGAGCTGGTGCAGATGCGCGTCGGCGAACCGCTTGGCCGCGACATGAACGGCGGCGGCAACATCCGCGGCGGGCGAGTGGTCAACGGGCGATCCCTGGTAGGTCGTGTCGACAGACCCGTTCCGCCCTCGCGTGAATGTGAGCGAAAACGAAGAATCGACCGCCGCCGACTCGTACGAGCGCTGTTTCCCGGCCAGAAACGGACGCAGGCCGTCGAGAAGCAGGGGCACCGTAAGGTAGATCATCATCGCCCCACCGGGACCGCGGTCACGTGAACTCACTGACCCGTTGCTTCCTCGGACATCAATATGCCCGAGATCGAAACCGGACGGGGGAGGCGTCTCGGCCTCGTCCACGGAGAATTCGAACTCCATCGAGCAGAGTCCTTCCTGGGTCAGACAGCGGTCTTGTCAACGGGGAAGAAGGTGATGATGTTGTTTCCGTCGTGGGAATCGACCGTCACCTGGAAGCGCGCATACATGCCGTTGACCTTCATCCTCTTCTGGAAGTTCTGGATGCGCCTGCCGGGGTCAGAGATCCTCGTCCCGTTGCGCACGGCTTTCTTCGCCGCAGCGTGCACTTGTTCCCGGGTCGTCCCGGGCGGAAGCATGTCTGCGTGCTTGGTCGACGGGTTCGTTCCTGTGATGTGCCGGCTCTCGATGTGCAGCCAGCCCTTCTTCAGGTCGCCCGTCTCAAGGCGAGGTCGCTTACGGCACAGCGCAAGGCCGAACGGATCGATCCATACTGTGGGGTTGGGGGCGTACCAGGCGGGGTTCGGTCCACCGCCCAGCCCCAGAGGGTCCAGACTGCAATAACGCCCGAGGCCGGGGTCGTAGTAACGGAAATAATTGTAATGCAGTCCGCTCTCGGAATCGTGATACTGCCCGGGGAAGCGCAGGGGACATTCGATCCTGCCTCCGGAATCGACCGTGGGAACGCCCCAGAGCGTGGTGCGCAGCCGCCAATCGATTTCCCCGTCAGAACTTACGAGTTCAGTCGGCGCACCGATGAGGTCCGTGATGATGGCGTAGAACCGGGTGTCGATATCATCTTGCGACGTGGTGGCGGTGTATCGCCTTTCGGACTGCACCAATGGCTCGCCCGTATGGGGCGACCAGTCCCAGGTCACAGCACGCTTTTCGAGAGTCGATGTCTGTTCAGCCAGTTCGGTGCCGTCCCAGGTGAAATCGATCCGGGCCGATGGGGTGCCCTCGTCGCCCATGAGGTGCTTGCCGATACGCCTGCCGAACCCGTCATACAGATAGCGCCAGCAGGAACCGTCAGGCGTTACGACCTCTCGCAACTGGTCTTGATCGCCCCAGCCGTACTTCCATACTCGGGATCCGCCGGAGAGCAAGCGGATCCTTCGCCTCGTGATCCGCCCTTGAGCGTCGTACTCGTACGCAGTCCGACCTGCCATGCGTACGCCAAGCGGACCAAAGTCGCGGTCACCGGCCGCAGCGTGCGCGCCATCCCCTGTGGCTGTCGACGGCCAGTCACCGCGAATGAGGTCGCCGGCTGCGTCGTAGGCATACTGTTCTGTCCAACCTTGGGCACGGACTGCGGTGATGCGTGATTCCGCATCGAGATCGAACTGCCGACGTCCGCTGACACTGTCGACGACCTCGACGGGGTGATCGTCCGCGCGATAGTGGTACCGCCGTTGCAAGGGGGGCTGCCCTCCCTGAACGCCGGCAAGGCTCTGTTCGACCAGCCGATCGTGTCCGTCCCAGCTCTGGGACAAGATCATGCGCCCGACACGACGCTCCGCTTCTCTCCCAGCCTCGTCGTAACGGACGGCGAGCGACTGCCCGGCTGCGTGCAAGGCCGTCGGCCGGTCTGCCGCGTCGTACTCCCAGACGCTGTGTGCTCCGTCAGGCGTGAGACGGCGAATGCGTCTTCCCAGCACGTCATAGCCGTTCCGCAGCGTGCGTCCGTTGCACGATTCAGCCACGACTCGCCCGAGCATGTCACGCTCAAGGGTGACGATCGCATCAGAATTCTCCGCCTTCACCGTACGACCGAGAGCGTCATAGGCATACCTGGCAACTCCCTCCCCGCTGCGCTGTTCGACGATGTTGCCCAACAGGTCACGGAGATAGTGGGTGGTCTGCCCCAGCGCGTTCGTACGAGTCACGAGCTGGTTCGCGGCGTCGTACGTGTATTCGAGGGTGCGGCCGAAGAAATCGCTCTCTCCCACCAGGTTGCCCACGGCGTCATACGCGTAGCACCACTCACGGCCCCGCCCATCTGTCACGGAGGTCAGCCTGAGCTCTGTGTCATGCCGGAAGGTCAGCCGGGTGCCGTCCGGCTGTGTGCGGGAGGCAAGCAGACCAAAGTGCGTGTACTCGGAAGTGGTGATCCCTCCCACCGCATCGCGGTGCTCTGTTTCATTTCCTTCACCGTCGTAGGTCCACTGCTCGCGTGCACCGTCCGGAGCGGTACGCCACGCCATCAATCCTTCCGTCGTCCAACCGTAGCGAGTGACGTCACCCCTCGCGTCGGTCGTGGACTCGGTCCGCCCAAAGGAGTCGTACGTAAACCGAGTTACTGCTCCGAGGGCATCGCGGTGAGAGATGACTCGGCCAGCATGGTCGTACGCGTAGTGCCGCTCATGGCCCAACGCATTCGTGGCAGTGAGCAGTTGTCCGGCTTCCCCGTAGGCGTAACTGGTGGTGGCACCGACCGGGTCTGTGACGGCGATCAGATTGCCGGCTGCGTCGTAGTCGAAGTACCACTCAGCCCCGTCCGCCTCGATGACGCGTTCCGGGAGTCCGAGGCTGCTGAGTTCCGCTACCGTCCGACGTCCGTCGGGACGGACTACGGTCCGGAGATTGCCACGCGCGTCGTACGCAAAGCGGGTTGTGTGGCCCAGGGCGTCCGTCTCCGCCAGTATGCGGTCGTCCGCGTCCCGCTCAGTCGTAGTGCTCTGCCCCAGCGCGTCCACTTCGCGAACGATTCGAAGGTTCTTGTTGTACTGGAAGGTCGTAGCCCGTCCCAGCGAGTCGCGGTGAATGGTTTCCCCGGCCACGGTGTCGTAGTGGAATGTGCCGCTCTGGTAGCCGTCAGAACCGACGGTCCGGACACAACGACCATGAGTGTCGTACTCGTACCGGTAGTCGGTTCCGTTGCGGTCCCGCCACCCGACGATGCGGTGCCAGTCGTCGTACGAAAGCGTCAGGGGCCGTCCCGCAGAGTCGGAGACCTCTGAAAGATTGCCACGGTCGTCGTAGCGGTAGCGACAGATCACGGGCGCCGCGGGGTCGCTATCCAGTCGCAACGCCGTGACACGCCGGTCCGAGACCTCAATTCCCACTCGGTAGCCGTTCTCACGGACGACCGCTCGCGGCGTCCCGTCCGCCTCGTGCTCAAGCGTGATCGAATTTCCGTTGCGGTCAGTGATCCCCGTCAGGCGCAGTTCCGCCGACGGCAGGCCGGACAGCGCCCGAAACCGATAGGTTTCTCCGTCACTCGAGCGCAGCACCTGCATTTCACCGCCTGGGCCGTCGGGCCACATCAGCGGCCACTTCGGTCCTGTGACGGGGAGTACCGAAGCGTCCGCTTCCGGCACGGGGTACTGCAGGACCATGCCGTCCGCAGTCACCAGACGGACGCCGTCGGGGTCAAGCAGCAGTCTCTCGTCCAGTACGGAACCCCAAGAGGGTCCGAACCATTGCCCGGCACGGAACGAGGAGCAATGGTGGCGCTCAAAGGTGAGGGGAAGAGTGCCCAGGAGTTCCACGTCCACAGCTGACGCGACCATGTCGCCGGTCACCACGTCGACGGGGTCGCTCTTGCATACTCGCTCGGCCATCATCTGCGCTTGGCGGCGGAGCTTCCCCATGCCTCCGCGCACTGCCGTGGCCATTCCCTTGAGCCCGGTCTTGCCCAGCGCCTTCAGCCCCTTGGCAAGCCCCCCGAGGGAGGTCATGCCCTTCATACCCGGAATGCAGTCCAGCGCCGCCAGCCCCACGTCCCACAGGGACGCTTGTCCCTTGCTGTATTTGTAGAGCGTGTCCGCGAGCACGACCAAGGCGGCGACCAGCACGATCGCGCCCAGGATCGGCCCGCCGATGATCATCACGATGATCCCGAGGACCGCCACGACGACCTTGCAGACCGCGACGATCGTGTCCCAGTTGTCGGAGAACCAGTCGCCGACGTCCTCCCACCACGACCGGTTCTGGATACCCGCGTCCGACGCCTCGTCGATCTTGTTCTTCGCGTCCCGGGCCGCGTCCTCACGCATCTTGCGCGCGTCCTCGGCCATCTTCTTCGCCGCGTCCAGCGCGCTCTGCGCCGAGTCCACCGCCGACTGCGCGTTCGTCTGGGCCGTCTTGGCGTGCTGGGTGTCACGGGTGGCGGCGCGGACCTTCGCCTCGTCCGGCTTGTCCGCGTCCGACTTGCTGCCCGTCGGATCGTCCTTGTACTTGTCCGCCTCCTTCGACGCCCGCGTCACCCACGAATCCGCCGAGGACAGCTTCGACTGTGCCGAGGTCAGGTCCTGGCGGGCCTCCCGCGCCTTGACGAGGGCCCGGTCGGCCAGGGCCTGGGCACGCTCAAGCTTCGGCCAGAAGTCGGCCAGGGCATCGCCGCACATCCCGTACGACTTCTCGAGCTTCTTCAGGTTCTTCGGGACGCCGGAGAACTCCTCCTTGAAGACCGTCGCCGACTTGCCCGCCCACTCCGCGAGCGTGCCCTCGCCCGCCATGCCCTTGACCAGACGCAGCGCCTCGGACACGTCGTCCGCGAAGTCGTGCAACGTCTTCGCGAGCGTGCGCACGCGCTGCGGGTCGCCCGGGGTCGGGTCCTTGTCCAGGTCCAGGACATGCCAGTCACTCGGCCTGTGGCCCACCATCACGCAACCCCCGTCGACGCACGCACATCAGTAACAACCCGTATGCACACGTGAACTTACAAGGTGCGAGTGTTCGAGTGGAAGGTGAGCCGGGTTCAAGCGGACGGCCGGAGGTCCAGCTCGGCCCGGACCGTCTTGCCGGGCAGGGCGACGCCCCGTGAGACGCGGTCCACCACTTCCCAGCGGTCGGCGAGGTCGTCGACCAGGAGCAGGCCCCGGCCGGTGTCGGTCAGCGGGCTCGGGGGCGGCGCTTCTCCAGGTGCGGGTGGCCTGCGTTCGGCCCGGGTGTCGGAGACCTCGATGTGTAGGTGGACGTGCGGGGCGTGGGTGAGGCGCAGTTCGAAGTCGCGGCCCGGGACTCGGCCGTGGGTTACGGCGTTGGCCGCCAGTTCCGCGACGATGAGCGTGGCGGTGTCGGAGAGGGCGGTCCTGTACGGGATGCCCCACGCGTGGAGCTGGGTGGCCGTGAGGTGCCGGGCGAGGCGGGCGCCGAGTGGGGTGGAGCTGAAGCGCTGGGTGAACGTACGTACGGTGACTGGCAGTTGGTGGGGCGGGAGTGGCGTCATGGGGTCACCGTGGCGTTCGGCCGCGTACTTCACCAGGTCAGCCACTCGTACGCTCCGTCAGCGTACGAGTACAAAGAGTGGACAGTGGTGGTGACGGGCTGTAAGCCTGGGCGTCTTCAAAGTGTGCGGCGGGGAGAGCGTGCGGAAGGTGGCCGCCATGGCGGACGGTGCGGTGGATGCGGGCGTGGTCGGCGGGGGCGGTGAGCCCGACGTGTCCGACAGCCTCAGGACGTTCGGGGCGGTGGTCCAGGGGTTCCGGAGGCGGGCCGGGATGACGCAGGAGGAGTTGGCCGAGCGGGTTCGGTACTCCGTGCAGACCGTGGCGTCGGTTGAGCAGGGGCGGCGGTTTCCCACGCTGGAGTACGTCCGGCGGGCCGAGGAGGTACTGGACGCGGCGGGCATCCTCAGCGGGGCTGTGCAGCACCTGTCGCGGCAGCCGGGGCTCGCGAGTTGGTTCCGGCAGTGGGCCAGGTTGGAGGCAACGGCCCTCAGCCTCTACACGTACGAATGCCGCGTCGTACCGGGTCTGTTGCAGACAGAGGCGTACGCGCGGGCGGTGTCGCTGAACGTACCGCCCGTCCCGGACGAGCACGAACTGGATCAGCGCGTCGCCGCGCGGCTCGCGCGGCAGGAGCTTCTGTCGGTGGCCCGGAAGCCGCCGACAGCCTTCACGTTCATCGTGGAGGAGGCGGTGCTGATGCGGGATACTGGCGGGCGGGACGTGACTCGGGGGCTGCTCGACCATGTGGTGGGGCTGGTCGAACGGAATTGGAACGTGGAAGTGCAGGTGATGCCCTTGCGGCAGCCGGCACATGCAGGGATGGACGGACCGCTTCAACTGCTGGAGACGCCCGAGAACGAGTGGTTCGCCTACTCGGAGGGGCAGGAGAACGGCCGTCTCATCACCACCCGGAAAGAGATCAGTATCCTCCAACAGCGGTATGCGAAACTGCGCTCGCAGGCTCTCACCCCGGCGGACTCCCTGAGCCTGCTGAAGCGAAGGCGAGGAGCGCTATGAGCACGTCCGAACTGGCCTGGTTCAAGAGCAGCTACAGCGGCTCGCAGGGCGACAGCTGCATCGAGGTGGCCATTGAGCCCACTGGCGTTTCAGGTATCCGCGTCCGAGACTCCAAGCAAACGCGCGGTCCCCAGCTCGCCCTCTCCCCCGCCGCCTGGCGCGACTTCGTCGCCTACGCCTCTCTCGGCTGAGGCGAGGCACGTCACCGCAGGGCCTCCGCCACCTCCCGGGCCGCGTGCATCACGCGTTCGCCTACGCGTTCCGGGACCACCTCCGAGAGCATGACCACGCCCACGCTGCCCTCCACGCCCGTCACCCCGAGCAGCGGCGCGGCCGCCCCGCAGGCGCCGGCCTCCAGTTCGCCGTGGGTCAGGGTGTAGCCGGGGTCGTCCGCGGCGTCGCCGGGCTGGCGGGCGGAGAGGATGGCCTTGCCCGCGGCGCCGCGTTCCAGGGGGTGGCGGAAGCCCGCGCGGTAGGCGACGTGGTAGTCGGTCCAGGTGGGTTCGACGACGGCCACGGCCAGGGCCTCCGCTCCGTCCACCAGGGTCAGGTGGGCCGTGGCTCCTATGTCCTCGGCCAGCGAGCGCAGGGCCGGCATGGCGGCCTCGCGGACGAGGGGGTGCACCTGGCGGCCCAGGCCGAGTACGCCGAGCCCGACCCGGGCGCGGCCGCCCAGGTCACGGCGTACCAGTGCGTGCTGTTCCAGCGTGGCGAGCAACCGGTAGACGACCGTCCGGTTCACGCCCAGCTTGTGGGACAGCTCGGTGACGGTCAGCCCGTGGTCCGTGTCGGCCAGCAGCTTGAGGACCCGCAGTCCCCGGTCGAGCGTCTGAGAGGTCTCCGCGGTCACGACGCCCACTCCTTAGTGGTGAGGTCGGCGGCCCCATCGCGTCGGATGCGTCACCGAGTCCCGTCAGTGACGCGCTTCAGAGGCCGCCGATCGGCTGACGGTCCGGCCTCTAACCCGGGCCCCGTCGCTTCACGGCTGCGCTCCGCGGCGGCGCTGCCACGGGGCGTGTGCGTAGCGGGACAGTAACGACCAGGTCCGCTCAGCGGAAGGCTCCGTCCAGAATCCGGGCGGCAACCGTTATCCACTGCCGGTGTTTGTCCTGGTACGTACCGCACACGCCGCCGAGGGGGGCGGCGTCACTTCATGCGCGTCGCCCACTCCTGCACCTTGGCGATGCGCTGGCGCAGCTGTCCGCCGGTGGCCTCGGCGCTGGGCGGGCCGCCGCACACGCGGCGCAGTTCGGTGTGGATCACGCCGTGCGGCTTGCCGCTCTGGTGGACGTAGGCGCCGACCATCGTGTTGAGCTGTTTGCGCAGCTCCATCAGCTCCTTGTGGGAGACGACCGGGCGCCGCTCGGCGGGCAGTTCGAGCAGGTCGGCCTCGTCGTCGGGCTTCTTGCGGCTGTGCGCGATCTGGCGGGCCTGGCGCTTCTGGAGGAGGAGCTGGACCTGGTCGGGTTCGAGGAGCCCGGGGATGCCGAGGTAGTCCTGCTCCTCCTCGCTCCCGGGGTGGGCCTGCATGCCGAACTCGGCGCCGTTGTACATGACCCGGTCGAAGGTGGCCTCGGACTCCAGCGCCTCGAAGGAGAACTGCTCCTGCTCGCCGGTGTCCTCGTCCTGCTCCCGGTTCGCCTCCTCCATCTCCTTCTCGGACTCGGCGTACGGGTCCTCCTCGCCGTCCTTCTTGGGCTTGTCGAGGACGTGGTCGCGCTCGCGCTCCATTTCGTTCGCGAACGTGAGGAGGTCGGGCACGGTGGGGAGGAAGACGGAGGCGGTCTCGCCGCGGCGGCGGGATCGGACGAAGCGGCCCACCGCCTGGGCGAAGAAGAGGGGGGTCGAGATCGTGGTGGCGTAGACGCCCACCGCCAGGCGCGGCACGTCGACGCCCTCCGACACCATGCGGACGGCGACCATCCAGCGGGAGTTGTCCTGGCTGAAGGTGTCGATGTTCTTGGACGCGCCGACGTCGTCGGAGAGGACGACGGTGGCCTTGTCGCCGGTGATCTCGCGGATCAGCTTGGCGTAGGCGCGGGCGGCGTCCTGGTCGGCGGCGATGACGAGCGCGCCGGCGTCCGGGATGGCCTTGCGGACCTCGGTGAGCCGCTGGTCGGCGGCGCGGAGTACGGCGGGCATCCACTCGCCGCGCGGGTCGAGCGCGGTGCGCCAGGCCTGGCTGACGGCGTCCTTGGTCATCGGCTCGCCGAGCCGCGCCGCGATCTCGTCGCCCGCCTTGGTGCGCCAGCGCATGTTGCCGCTGTAGCTCATGAAGATGACGGGGCGCACGACGCCGTCGGCGAGCGCGGAGCCGTACCCGTAGGTGTAGTCGGCGGCGGAGCGGCGGATGCCGTCGTTGCCCTCCTCGTACGTCACGAAGGGGATCGGGTTGGTGTCCGACCGGAAGGGCGTGCCGGTGAGCGCGAGGCGCCGGGTGGCCGGCTCGAACGCCTCCAGGCAGGCCTCGCCCCAGGACTTGGAGTCGCCGGCGTGGTGGATCTCGTCGAGGATGACGAGGGTCTTGCGCTGCTCGGAGCGGTTGCGGTGCAGCATCGGGCGGACGCCGACGCCCGCGTACGTGATGGCGATGCCGTGGTACTCGCGGCTGAGCGGACCGGCGCTGTACTCGGGGTCGAGCTTGATGCCTATCCGGGCCGCGGCCTCCGCCCACTGCTTCTTCAGGTGCTCGGTCGGCGCGACCACGGTCACCTGCTGTACGACGTGGTGGTGCAGCAGCCAGGACGCCAGCGTCAGCGCGAACGTGGTCTTTCCGGCGCCGGGGGTGGCGACCGCCAGGAAGTCCCGGGGCTGTTCCTGGAGGTACTTCTCCATCGCCCCCTCCTGCCAGGCCCGAAGCTTGCTGGCGGTGCCCCAGGGGGCACGGCCGGGGAAGGCCGGGGACAGGTGGTGCGAGGTGCTGGAGCTGGCGGTGGTAGTCACGGTCTCCGAAGGGGGTAGAACGGCTCGGCCACGTATGACAACCGGGCCACCCTACCGGCGCCCCGCGGTGATCGACGCGCGCACCCGGGCGGGTCACCCCCGGGTGGGACGGACGTCACAACCACCCCGGCGCACCCACCCGGCTCACCACTCGCCGCACCCGGCTCGCCGCGACGGCCGGCCGCCCACCGCCGGCCCGGGGCTCACCGCGCCCGCAGCCGCGTCGCCACCCACGCCCCCACCAGCGCCACGCCCGCCATCGGCAGGAACACCGCCGCGAAGGCCGCCGGATGGGAGCCGGTCGCCTGCGTGGCCGCGTGGCTGACCGTGCCGCCGCCTAGGGCCGCGAAGGCGGCTCCGCCGACCGACAGCAGGACGACGTTGGAGAGGCCGTCGGAGATCTGGAGGGCGGCGGAGTTGCTGCCGGCCTCCTCGGGGGCGGAGAGCTTGAGCAGGAGCACGCTGGTGGAGGAGATCACCAGGCCCATCCCGAAGCAGCCGAAGCCCCAGGCGACGGCCACCGTCCAGGCGGGTACGGCGTCGATCAGCACGCTGGGTGCCGTGGTGATGGCCGCGGCCACCAGGACCATGCCGAGGGCCATGAGGCGCTCGCGGTGGGGTTCCAGGCGCGGACGGGACTGGAGCCAGGACCCCGCGGCCCAGGTCGCGCCGCCCGCCGCGAGGGACAGGCCGGCCAGCGTGGGGCTGAGGCCGCGCTGGGTGACCAGCATCAGCGGTACGAAGGACTCGGCGGCGATGAAGGACCCGGCGGCGATCCCGCGCAGCAGCACCACGGAGGGCAGCCCGCGCACCGCCCGGTAGGTGCCGCGCGGCAGCAGCCCGAGGACGGCCGGGACGAGCAGCGCGACGCCCACCGCGCCGGGCAGGAGCGAGACCCAGCGCAGGTCCTGGGCGGCGTACTGGAGCAGGCCCGCGCCCAGTGAGATGGCGAGGGCGAGGCGGATGCGGCGGCCGTCGAAGGAGGCGGGCGCGTTCCCGCCGCCGACGGCACCGGACGCGCGGGCGCGTATCTGCGGCAGCGCGAGCGCCAGCGGGAAGACGACCAGCACCGGGATGCCGACGAACACCCAGCGCCAGCCGAGGTGCTCGGTCACCGCGCCGGAGGCGAGCGGGCCGACGATCGACGGGACGACCCAGCCCGCCGCGAACGCCGCCATGATCGCGGGCCGCAGCCGCTCCGGGTAGGCCCGTCCGACGACGACGTACAGGGCGACGATCACCAGGCCGCCGCCGAGTCCCTGCACGGCCCGCCCGAGGATGAACAGCCACATCGTGCCGGCCGTCCCGGACAGCACGAGGCCCACCGCGAAGGCGGCGATGCCGGAGGTCAGGGGCGCCAGCGGGCCCCGCCGGTCCGACCACTGGCCGGAGAGCACCATCCCGAAGAGACTCGTCGTGAAGTACCCCGAGAACGCGAACGCGTACAGCGACACCCCGTCCAGCTCCCGCGCCGCCACCGGCATCGCCGTACCGACCGCCGTCGCCTCGAAGGCGATCAGCACGATGACGGAGACGATGCCGATGCTCAGTGCCCGGTAGGCGCGGCTCAGCACGGTCTCGTCGGGGGCGGAGGGAACGGCGGAAACGGCGGGGGCGCCGGCGGTCGCGGCGGGGACGGCGACGTCGGTGTCGCGGGGCTCAGGGACGGTCATGGTCGCCAGGGTAAGGGCCACAGTGCCGCTTGACCCCTGTCGGGAGGCGGTACCGATCCGGGACCTTGGTCGTACGACCCCGCCCCGTTCATGAACGCGGTATGGCAGTCGTGTTGCGGCCCCGCCGGACTCCTTGAGCACCCGCGCCGGCCACCCTACGGTCGGTCACGAGTGAGGAACACGGCCGTGTGCCCGAGTGGTTCAGGGGCTCGCCTGCAAAGCGAGTTACGTGGGTTCGAATCCCGCCACGGCCTCCACAGTTGCCGCGCGGTGCAGCAGCCACAGGCTGAAGACGAGGGTCGAGACGTCCGGTGTGAGCGGGCGTGGGTCCGCGTCGGCCGGGTGCCAGGTCGACACCGCGCCCGTCGCCCCGTCGACCACCACGTCGGCGCCGTCGGGGAGCCGGCCCAGCCGGACGAGGTGGGCGGGCGGTCCGTCCGGGGACTGAGTGCCGTAGTACTCGGCGAGGGTCGGCAGTGCCATCCCGTCGGTGTCCGCGGCGAGCGGGAAGGTGTCCTCCGGCAGGCCCGTCTCCCGCAGGAAGCGGCGGGTGGGCTCGTGGGTGAGGGCTGGGGGGAAGTCGACGTCCTCGAAGCGGGCCACCCGGCCCCGGCCGAACTCGCGGGTCAGCAGCCGGTAGGGCAGATCCAGGGCGAGGCCGGACGTGGTGCGCCGGCCCGCCGACAGGAGCAGACAGCCGATCAGCGCCGCCGACGTCCAGAACAGCGGCGTCTCGCGCCCCGGCGGCACCGGGCAGCGGGAGGGCTCCCGCGCCGAGGCCGTGGTGAGGCGGGCGAGGGTCAGCAGAGATGGCAGAGATGGCACGCACGGTGGTGTCCGAGTCGTGTCCGTCGCATCCTTCGTGACCGCCTGCATCGTCTCCCCCGGGTGTGCTCGAGCGCGGTGGGAGCGGCAGTCGTCCCCACCGCTTCGCAGCCTAGGGCCTGCCACTGACAACGCCCCGTCGCACGGGACCCGTGCGTCCCGATACATAGGACGCGTCCCGCGCCGCGCGCGTTGCCTCCCGGGCGGGGGACGTCAGTTCGCCGTGACCACCGCGGCCTGGGGACGGATCGGGAGCCGGTTCACCGGGCGGCCCGTGGCCGCGCGTACGGCGGAGGCGACGGCGGCCGGGGAGGCCACCACCGGCGCCGCGCTGACCGCCTTCGCGCCGAAGGGGGCGACCACGTCGCGCTCCTCGACGAGCTTCACGATCCGGATGTCCGGGGCGTCCAGCGCGGTCGGCAGGGCGTAGCCGGTCAGGTCGGGGTGCCGGATCAGGCCGCGCGGGGTGCGGAGGTTCTCGGTGAGCGCGATGCCGACGCCCTGCGTGACGCCCGCCTCGATCCGGGCGGTCAGCTGGGCCGGGTTGAGCACCCGGCCGACGTCCTGCGCCACGGCCAGCTCCACCACCCGCACCGAGCCGATCTCGATGTCGACGTCGACCACCGCGCGGATCGCGCAGAAGGCCATGCCGACGAATGCGTCGCCCTGGCCGGTCTCGTCCAGCGGCTCGGTCGGGTGCGGGCGGCACTGGGCGGTGGCCCACAGTTCCTTGCCGTCCAGCGCCTCGGCGACCGTGGTCGACAGCACGCCGTCGTACGAGGTGATCTTGCCGTCGGCGATCTGGAGCAGTTCGGTCGACATCCCGAACTGGTGCGCCAGGGGCTGGAGGAGCTGGGTGCGGACCATCTTGGCCGCCCGTTCCACCGCGCCGCCCGAGACCCAGGTGTGGCGGCCGCGGCAGCCCGCGCCGGCGGGGGGCTGGTCGGTGTCGACCGGCGCCACCTGCACGTCGTCGACGCCGAGGGTGTCCTGCACGATCTGCCGGGCGAGGGTGGTGAAGCCCTGGCCGGTCTCGACCGCCGCGCACAGCACCGTCGCCACGCCGTCCTGGACCTTCACGGTGGCGGTGGAGACCTCGTCCGCGCCCTCGGCGCCGAGCATGTGCACCATGCCGATGCCGTAGCCCACGCCCCGGCGCACAGCGCCCGGTTCGCCCGCGCCCTCGGGTCCGCCGGGCAGCAGCCACTCGTCCTCGGGCGTGTCCTTGGGCAGGGCGGGGAGGGGGAAGTCGCGTACGGCCTGCAGGAGTTCGGCGACGGGGGCGGGGCAGGTGACGGACTGGCCGGTGGGGAGCACGTCCCCGGTGGCCAGGACGTTGCGCAGCCGCACCTCGGCCGGGTCGAGGCCGAGCTTCTTGGCGATCTTGTCCATCTGCGCCTCGTAGGCGGCGCAGACCTGCATGGCGCCCTCGCCGCGCACGTGGCCGGAGGGCGGGTTGTTGGTGCGTACGGCCCAGCCCTCGATGAAGGCGTTCGGGACGACGTACGGCCCGCAGGCGAAGGCCACCGCGGCGGCCAGCGCGTCCGACGAGGTGTCGGCGTAGGCGCCCGCGTCGAGCAGGATCTGCGCCTCGACCTTCACGACCCGGCCCTCGGCGTCGGCGTGGTGGCGGTAGCGCAGGAGGGTCGGGTGCCGGTGGGCGTGGCCGAGGAAGGACTCCTCGCGCGTGGCGGTGAGTTTCACCGGGCAGCCGGTCTTCAGCGCGAGCAGGCCGAGGGGCAGTTGGAAGCCCTGGTCCTCGCGGTCGGCGGTGGCGCCGGGCACCCCGGTGACGACGATCTTCACCTGTTCGGGCGTCAGGCCGTAGCACTCGGCGGCGGCGTCCCGGTCGCCGTGCGGGTCGGTGGAGGCCAGGTACAGCTCCACGCCGCCGTCCGGGCGCGGTACGGCCAGGCCCGCCTCGGCTCCTATCGGCGCCGGGTCCTGGCGGCCGATGCGGTAGAGGCCCTCGACGACGATCTCGCCGGCGGCGTCCGGGTCGCCGTGGCGCAGCGGGATGTGCCGGATCAGGTTGCCGTCGGGGTGCAGCGGCTCGGCCTCGAAGGCCTGCTCGGGGTCGACCACCGGGTCGAGCACCTCGTACTCGACGATGACGGCGGCGGCGGCCATCCGCGCGGTGTCGGGGTGGTCGGCGGCGACGGCGGCGAGGGGTTCGCCGTGGTGGCGTACCACCTCGGAGGCGAAGACCGGGCGGTCGGCCCGGCCGCGTCCGTGCAGCACGGCGCCGGGCACGTCCTCGTGGGTGACGACCGCGCGGACGCCGGGCATCTCCCGCGCGTGGGTGGTGTCGATGGACACGATGCGCGCGTGCGGGTGCGGTGAGCGCAGTACGGCCGCCCACAGCAGGCCCTCGGCCCACAGGTCGGCGGCGTACGGGAAGGTGCCCTCCGTCTTGGCGCGGGCGTCGGCGGGCGGCAGGGACACGCCGAGGCCGTGCGGGATCGGCTCGGCGACGGGGGGCGCCGCCTCGGCGGGTCCTGCGGCCTCCGCAGTCGCGGTGTCGTTGCTCACGCGTGGCCTCCGTCCTGGCCGTGGTCACCGAAGGGCCGGTCGTGGGGTCCCGCTGCCCGGTCCGGCGCGCCGGGCGGTGGCTGGGGTTCGAAGGCCGACGCGTTGACGCCGCCCGCGCCCGGGCCGGCCTGGTGCGGGATGCGGGGCTCGTCGCCGTCCGCGCCGGTGTGCGCCTCGGCGTCGGCGTGTGCCTCGCGTTCGGCGACGACCTCCTGGACCGCCTCCAGGACGCCCCGGTACCCGGAGCAGCGGCACAGGTTGCCGCACAGGGCCTGGCGGGCCTCCAGGTCGGTCGGCGCCGGGTTGCCCTCCAGCAGGTTGTGCACGGTCATCGCCATGCCGGGCACGCAGAAGCCGCACTGCACGGCGCCCCGCCGGGCGAGCGCCCGCTGCACGTCCGACGGCTGTCCGTCGGCGGCCAGGCCCTCGACGGTGCGCACCTCGCTGCCGGCCGCGGTCACGGAAGGGACCAGGCAGGAGGCGACGAGGCGTCCGTCGACCTGCACGTTGCAGGCGCCGCACTCGCCCTGCGAGCAGCCGTCCTTGGCGCCTGCGAGACCGAGCCGCTCCCGCAGCACGTAGAGCAGCGACTCGCCGATCCAGGCGTCGGTGACGGGCCGGTCGGCGACGTTGACCCGCAGTACGTACGAGGCGAGGGGGTGCTCGTCGTGCGTGGCGGCCGGGGCGCCTTCGCCGGCTGCGGGCGGGACGGCCGGTGCGTCGGTGTGCACGTCGGCGGGCGGGTCGCTCGCGGCCCCGGCCGGATCGGCTCCGTCGGCCGGTTCGGTCCCGTCGGCCGGTTCGGTCCCGTCGGCCGGTTCGGTCCCGTCGCCGGTCGCGGCGGCCGGGCCCGTCACGGGCTCCTCCGCGGCCTCCGGGACGGATTCCGCCATCACTCCCTCCGCGGTGCCCTCCGAGCGCCCGGCGGGGCCCTCAGGGGCCTCCTCGGCACCACGGGGACCGCCGGTCGCCGTGGCTTCGGCCGCCGGTGCCACGGGCTCCGTCTCCGCGGCGGGTTCGGCGGGTGCGTGGGCGTACGGGTCGGCCGGGTGCCGGGGCGGGCGCGACGTACTGGACGTCAGCTGCTCGCCGGTGCCGGGGCCGCCCTCCGCCGTGTCGTCGCCCCACGGCTGCCCGGTGGGCTGGGCCGCCCAGGGCGCGGGGGCGCCGCCCGGCAGGGTGGCCGGAGCGCCGGTGCCCCACTGCTCGGCCAGGGACGAGGTGGTGAACTCGCCCGATTCGTCCGGAAGGTCGCCGCCGGCGACGGGGATGGACCACTGTCCGGTCACGTCCTGGCCGGACCCCGGCTGGGCGTCCTCGGGGGGCACTGCCTCGGAGAAGTCCCACTGGCCGGTGGCGCCGGGCCGGTAGGTGAACCGTTCGCCGTCACCCTGCCCGGCGTTCGCGTCGTAGGGCGCGGCCCCGCCGTAGGGGTCGTGCGGCGGCGGGTAGTCGGCGTGGCCCTGCTGAGCGGCGTGCTCCCGTCCGGTGTCCGGCAGCTGCCACTGGGCGCCGTCCACGGGGGCGGACGGCATGGTCCAGGAGCCGGTGGCGGCCGGGTCGGTGCCGGTGGCGGGCGCGACCGTGATCTGCGGCGGCACGTAGCCGTGTCCGGGTGCGGCGAGCGGGCTGTCCGACGAGGCGAAGAGCGCGTCCACGCCACCCTCGGGAAGCTTCACGAAGGCGGTGGCGCCGTCGTCGTAGTCGCCCTGGGGCAGCGGGTCCCAGCGGCCGCCGCTCGGGGGCGCGCCCTCTCCGCGTCCGTCGTCGTGCCGGTCGTCGTACCGGTCGCCGTGCTGGTCGTCGGTCACGACAGCGCCCTCCCCAGTGCTCGTCGGGCCAGTGCGGCGACGGTGCGCCGCAGGTGCAGTACGGCGGGCGGGAGCTGCGCCACGGAGCCGTCCTCGGCCGGGGCCGCGTCGGGGATGCAGGCGGCGGCGACGTACTCGCCGAAGCCGTGCAGTGCCTCCGGGACGATCGCGCGGCCGTTGTCCCAGTCGATGAGCGAGGCCACCCACTGCTCGGCCTCCAGGGGCCGCAGCGGCATCGGCGCGATGGCGCCCACGGCGCAGCGCACCCCGCGCCGGGCGGGGTCGAGTACCAGCGCGACGGAGGCCGTCGCACGGCCCGGACCGGTGCGGCCGGTGGCCTTCAGGAAGACCTGCGGCGCGTGCAGCAGCGGCATGCGCACGTAGCCGATCAGCTCGCCCGCGCGGAGCATCTCCATGCCGGCCAGCAGGTGCGATACCGGCACCTCCCGGCGGGCGCCGTCCGGGCCCGCGATGATCAGCGTCGCCTCCAGGGCGGCCAGCACCGGCAGCGCGTCCCCGGTGGGGGCGGCCGAGGCGATGTTTCCGCCCAGGGTGCCGGCGTTGCGGATCTGCGGCGGTCCGGCCGCCCGCGCGGCGGCGGCGAGCGCCGGGATGAGCGCGGCGAAGTCGGGGCGGCCCATGCGGGCGTGCGTGAGGCCCGCGCCGAGCAGCGCGTGGCCGTCCTGGTACTGCCAGCCGCGGATCTCGCTGATCCGGCCGAGGCCCACCAGCGCGGCGGGCCTGAGCTGGCCTGAGTTGACCGCGGCCATCAGGTCGGTGCCGCCCGCGACGGGGACGGCGGCGGGCATGGCGGCCAGCGCCGCCACGGCCTCGTCCAGAGTCGTGGGCAGCGTGACGGCCTGCGCCGCCTGCGGTGCGTGCGTGGTCAAACCGACTGCCCCTTCCCGCTGTCCCACCTGGTCCCGCCCATGTGGCCGTACGGTACGACCTGACAGGGCGGACGTGGCAACTCTGGCACATCTTTGCAGGGCCCGAACGCACGGGTCCGCTAGGAGGCATTCGTCCGACTCGTCCACACAACGGGTGGTTTACCGGGGGATCTCCGCCGATCGGAACTACGCGCGATGCGTGCGAGTTGCCACTCTCAGGTGATGTTCAGGGGCTTTCCCCTTACTTGTTCGGCGGCGGCCCGTCGAGCGGCCGGCCGAGCACGCCGGGCCGCCGCTGCCAGGGCAGCGGACCGCCGGGCGGCCGGTAACCGACGCCCAGGGCGTCAAGTCGCCGGTAGTGGGCGGTCATCCGCTCCTCGAAGGCGTCGAAGTCCCGGTCGGGCGGTTCGGGCAGGGCGCTCCAGGACACCTCGGCGAACGCGGCCAGCCTCGGGAAGGTCTGGTAGTCGACGCGTGCCTGGTTCTCCATCACCTCGGTCCACACGTTCGCCTGGGTGCCGATCACATGTCCGGACTCGTCCGGTGTCAGTTCCGCGGGAACCGGCTCGAACCGGTAGACGTCCTCCAGGGTGCGCACGAAGCCGATCGGCACCGGCTCGTCCGCACCGGCGTGCTGGCGGTGGTCCAGGTACACCTGCTGCTCGGGGCACATCACCACGTCGTGTCCCGCGCGTGCGGCGGCGATCCCGCCCGCGTACCCGCGCCACGAGGCCACGGCCGCGCCCTTGGCGAGTCCGCCCTCCAGGATCTCGTCCCAGCCGATGAGGCGGCGCCCGCGTTCGCTCAGCCAGGTGTCGAAGTGCTGGATGAACCAGGCTTGGAGTTCGTCCTCGTTGGCGAGGGCGAGTTCCTCGATGCGGGCCTGCGCGGTGGCCGAGCGCCGCCACTGCTCCTTGGGGCATTCGTCGCCGCCGATGTGGATGAACTCCGAGGGGAAAAGCTCCAGGAGTTCCTCGAACACGCCCTCGTAGAAGCGCAGTGTGTTCTCGGTGGGGGCGAGTACGTTCGGCGAGACGCCCCAGGTGTCCCAGACGGTGAGGGCGGTGGTGTCGATCACATCGGTGTTGCCGAGTTCCGGATACGCGGCGATGGCGGCCTGCGAGTGTCCCGGTACGTCGATTTCGGGGACGACGGTGATGTGCCGTTCGGCGGCGTAGGCGACGATCTCCCGGATGTCCTCCTGGGTGTAGTAGCCGCCGTGGGGTTTGTCCTCCCACAACGGCGAGGCACGGTGGCCGTATTTGGTGCGTGCCCGCCAGGAGCCGGTCTCGGTGAGCTTCGGGTGCCGCCTGATCTCGACGCGCCAGCCCTGGTCGTCCGTCAGGTGGAAGTGCAGGACGTTGAGTTTGTGGGCGGCCATCAGGTCCAGGTAGCGCAGGACGCCGTCCTTCGGCATGAAGTGCCGGGCGACGTCCAGCATCAGCCCGCGCCAGCGGAAGCGGGGCGCGTCCTCGATGCGGACCGACGGCAGCCGCCACCGGCGGTCGGGCAGCGGCGCGCGCCGGAAGGCGTCCGGACCGAGCAGCTGCCGCAGCGTCTGGGCACCCCAGAAGAGGCCGGCGGGACCGCCGCCGGTCAGCCGCACGCCGGTCGGTGCGACGTCGAGGCGGTAGCCCTCGTCGGGCAGTGCGGCGTCGAGGGACAGGCGGACCACGCCGTCGTCCCCCGTGCCGGGGGCCAGCGGCAGGCCGGTGGCCGCGCCCAGCGTGGCGCGCAGCCACCGCTCGGTGGACCCGGTGCCCTCGTCCGCCACCACCCTGGTGTCCGGACCGAGGGCGAAGAAGCCGCCCTCGCCGGTGGTCACTTGCACGGGCTGGGGAATCACGTCCGTCACGTCAGTCCTTTACCGCTCCGCCGAGGCCGGAGACGAGTCGTCGTTGCACGAGTACGAAGAAGACCAGCACCGGAATCGTCATCACCGTGGACGCGGCCATGACGCCGCCCCAGTCGGGATCGTCCGGCTTGTAGAAGACCAGCAGCGCCATCGGCAGCGTCGACTGCGAGGTGTCGCTGATGATGAACGACTTGGCGAACAGGAAGTCGTTCCAGGTCGAGATGAAGGAGAAGACGCTGGTCGCCACCAGTCCCGGGAAGACCAGCGGGAAAAGGATCTGCCAGAGGAATCTCGACCGGCTCGCCCCGTCCATGTAGGCGGCCTCCTCCAGGGCCTGAGGCACGGCTTTCACAAAGCCCCGCAGCATCCAGATCGCGAAGGGCAGCGAGAAGGCGATGTGGGGCAGGATCAGCGACCCCAGGGTGTTCAGCTGACCGGCGTCCCGCATGAGGAAGAACAACGGGATCGTGAGCGCCTCCACGGGCACCATCTGGGCCACCAGGAACATGATCAGCAGGGTGGTCCGGAAACGGAACCGGAATCGCGTCACCGCCGTCGCCGCGAGGAACGCGATCAGCGCCGAGGCGACCACGACGGTGCCCGCCACGAGCAGACTGTTGAGAAAGTAACGGCCGAATTCCTGCTGCCCGAAGACCCGCCGGAAGGAATCGAGTGTGGGCGTCAGCGTCCACGGCCGCGGCTCGGTCGACTCGATCTCACCGGCCGGTTTGAAGGCGCTGAGCACCATCCAGTACAGCGGGAAGGCCACCACGACCGCGATCAGCAGCGCCGACGCCTCGGCGGCCAGCCGCCACGGACGACGCACACGCGCGCGTGGAAGACGCAGTGGAAGATTCACAGTTCCTCCCCCTGGCGGCGCAGCAGCCGCAGGTAGACCAGCGTCACGGCGAGCAGGATCAGCAGCATCACGACGCCGATCGCCGAGCCCAGGCTGTACTGCGAGGACGCGAACGCCTTCTGGTAGGCGTAGACGTTCAGGACGAGGTTCTGGCCGGCGATGCCGCCGCCGTTCGTCATGACGTAGATCTGGGTGAAGACCTTGAAGTCCCAGATGACCGACTGGATGGTGACGACCACCAGGATCGGCCGGAGCATCGGCGCCAGCACCGAGCGCCAGATGCGCCACTGCGAGGCGCCGTCCAGCGCGGCCGCCTCCAGCACCTCCGCGGGCACGGCCCGGATTCCGGCGTAGACGGTCACCATGACGAACGGGAAGGAGCACCAGACCACTTCGAGCAGGACGAGCAGGAAGGCGCTGTAGCGCCCGTACGTCCAGGAGTGGTCGCCGAGCCCCAGCATCCGGTTGACCGGCCCGAAGTCCGGGTCGAACAGCAGCAGCCACACCGTGGACCCGGTCACCGCCGGGGTCGCCCACGCGCCGAGGGCGGCCAGCATCAGCACGAGCCGCGGCACGGCCCGCACCCGCGTGAGCAGCACGGCCAGCGCACACCCCACGGCGAGTGTGGAGACCACGCAGGCGGCGGCGAACACGACGGTGGCGAGCAGCACCCGCCAGAACTCCCCGTCCCCGAACAGCTCCGCGTAGTTCCCGAACCCCCGGAAGGTCGTCGCCTCCCCACCCGACACCTGCGCCTGCGTGTACTCCAGGAAGGAGATCAGCCCGAGCTGGTAGACGGGGTAGACGAGCAGCCCGCCGAGGACGACGAGAGCGGGCGCGAGATAGATCCAAGGGGTGCTGGACGCGCCCCCCAAGGGGCGCGGGGAACTGCGCGAAGTACCCCGACGCACCCGCACCCGCCCCCGAACGGCACCACCCGAGCTACTAGGCGAAACCGTCATCCGGCGGAGCCGAACGCCGCGTCCATCTTCTTCGCGGCATCCCCGGCGGCAGCGCCCACGTCCTTCTTGCCGCTCACGACCTCCTGGAACATCGTCGGCAACACCTGCCAGGAGTCGATCGTCGCCCAGGCCGGCGAAGCCGGGACGAACTTCGTACCGGCGCCGAGCGTGTCGACGAACGGCTTCACGAACGGCTCCTCCTTCGCCACCTGCTGCCGCACGTCCGTGAAGGTCGGCAGGAAGCCCATCGCGTCGAACAGGCCGGCCTGCGCCTTCTTCGACGCGAGCCGCTTCATCAGGTCGACGGCGAGGGTGCGGTGCGAGGTGCTCTTGAGGACGCCGATGTTGTTGCCGCCCGCGAAGGCCGGGGCTGTGGAGCCGGGTTCGACGCCGGGCAGCGGCACGACCGCGTACTTGCCCTTCACCTTGCCGGCCTCCACGGCCTGGTGGCTGAAGTCGCCGCCGATCGCCATGGCCGCCTTGCCGGACGCGAAGGCGGTGACGGTGTCGTTGCCGCCCATGCCGGCGCACTTGGCGGCCGGGCAGTTGTCGTCGCCGAACAGGGACGTGTACGCCTCGATGCCCTTGCGGGCGGCGGCGCTGTCGATCGCCGAGGCGTACGAGCCGCCCTTGCCGGTGGCCAGTTCGCCGCCGTTGGCCCAGATGAACGGCATCGCGCCGTAGGTGTAGGCGCCGCCGACCGCGAGGCCGTACAGGTCGGGCTCGGCGGCCCTGACCCGCTTCGCGGTGGACTCCACTTCCGCCAGCGTGCGGGGGACGTCGAGGTCCAGCTCCTCGAAGACGTCGGTGCGGTAGTACAGGGCGCGGACGCCGACGAAGTAGGGGGCGCCGTAGACCTTGCCGTCGACGGTGACCGACTGGCGGGCGGTGGGGTCGGTGTCCTTGGCCTCGTCCCAGTCCCCGAACTCCTCGGTCACGTCGGCGAGTCCGCCGTCCTTCACGTACCCCGCGGTGTCGGTGTTGCCGAACTCGATGACGTCCGGGGCGCTCTTCGGGTCGTTGAAGGCGGCCTTGATGCGCTGGGCGCGCGTCTCGACGGGGATGTACTCGACGGTGACGTCGGTGTCCGCGTGCGCCTTCTCGAAGTCGGCGAGGACCGCGTCGACGGCCTTCTCCTTCGGCTTGGTGTTGACCTCCTGGAAGAGCCAGACCCGTAGCGTGCCGCTCTTCTCGTCCTTGCCGGAGGAGGAGTTGTCGGATGTCTGGGGGGCGCAGGCGGTCGCGGAGACGACGGCGGCGGCGAGCAGGAGGGCCAGGCGTGGGGCGAGCTTCATGGAGTGTTTCCTCCGGACGTGCGTTGCAACATATGCAATGACGGTTTCGCTCTGCACAACAGTCAGGAGGGTAGGGAGTACATGAACATGTCCACAAGAGGTCTGAACCAATTAGTGACGCGCTACGGCCCCGGAACGCCCGAAGGCCCCCGGAGCGCGCGCGGGCACGCTCCGGGGGCCTTCGGGAAAGTCTCTGCGGGCGGGGCCGCTACTTCTTGTCGCCGCCCTTGCCCTCGTCCCCGCCGCCGCTCATGGACTCGTAGATCTCCTTGCACATGGGGCAGACCGGGTACTTCTTCGGGTCGCGGCCCGGAACCCAGACCTTGCCGCACAGCGCCACGACGGGAGTGCCGTCGAGGGCGCTCGCCATGATCTTGTCCTTCTGGACGTAATGGGCGAAGCGCTCGTGGTCGCCGTCGCCGTGGGACGTCTGCGGCGTCGGCTCAACGAGGGTCCCCGTACCAGTCCCGCGCTCGGGCTCGAGAGTGCTCATAGACGCCAAGGGTACTGAAGCTCACACGCTTCAGTTGAGCGACGGGTCGTCCGGATACGTGGCCACCATCGCCAGGTCGCCCCGCTGGCGGCGCAGGACCTCGCGCCAGAGCCGCTCCGGGAAGGGAGAGGAGACGTCGCCGGGTTCGGACTCGACCACGTACCAGGCACCTTCCGCCAGCTCGTCCTCCAGCTGGCCCGGCCCCCAGCCGGCGTACCCCGCGAAGATGCGCAGGGCGCCCACGGCGGGCGCCAGCAGTTCCGGCGGGGCCTCCAGGTCGACCAGGCCGATCGCGCCGTGCACCCGGCGCCAGCCCAGCGGCGCGCGCTCGCCGGACGCTCCGCCCGGGACGACGGCGACGCCGAGGGCCGAGTCGAGCGACACCGGGCCGCCCTGGAAGACCACGCCCGGTTCGCCGGCCAGGTCCGCCCAGTCCTCCAGGATGTCGCCCACGTCGACCGGTGTGGGACGGTTGAGGACGACACCGAGGGAGCCCTCCTCGTCGTGGTCGAGAAGGAGCACCACCGCACGCTCGAAGTTCGGGTCCGCCAGGGCGGGCGTTGCCACGAGCAGCCGCCCCGTGAGCGAGGACACCTCGGTCATGCCTGACATGATCCCGCATGTTCCCCTCCCGTGGGGAGGCAATCGGGGGCACGGGGGTGAACACGCACCCCGCGCACGCCCCAGGGCCGTGACCCCCCGTACGCGCCGGGGAACGCCGCGTGTTGTGACGAATCCATGACGTGGGCCGACCCCGCACAGGCTTACGGAAGGGGGGTACAAGGCGATTACCCTTTCCCTTCTGGCCCCTGCCCGTAACCCACGGAACGCGAGATTCATGACCGTCAACGGCGCTGATGACGTACTGCTTGTCCACGGCGGAACCCCGCTGGAGGGCGAGATCCGGGTCCGCGGTGCGAAGAACCTCGTGCCGAAGGCCATGGTGGCCGCCCTGCTGGGCAGTGCGCCGAGCCGGCTGCGCAACGTGCCGGACATCCGCGACGTGCGGGTCGTACGCGGACTGCTGCAACTGCACGGGGTGACGGTCCGTCCGGGCGACGAGCCCGGCGAGCTGGTGATGGACCCGACGCACGTGGAGAGCGCGAACGTCGCCGACATCGATGCCCACGCGGGTTCGTCGCGCATCCCGATCCTGTTCTGCGGCCCGCTGCTGCACCGCCTCGGCCACGCCTTCATTCCGGGCCTGGGCGGCTGCGACATCGGCGGCCGGCCCATCGACTTCCACTTCGACGTGCTGCGGCAGTTCGGCGCGAAGATCGAGAAGCGGGCGGACGGCCAGTACCTGGAGGCCCCGCAGCGGCTGCGCGGCACCAAGATCCGGCTGCCCTACCCGTCCGTCGGCGCGACCGAGCAGGTGCTGCTCACGGCCGTACTGGCCGAGGGCGTCACGGAGCTGTCCAACGCGGCGGTCGAGCCGGAGATCGAGGACCTGATCTGCGTCCTGCAGAAAATGGGCGCGATCATCGCGATGGACACCGACCGCACGATCCGCATCACCGGCGTGGACGAGCTGGGCGGCTACACCCACCGCGCCCTGTCGGACCGCCTGGAGGCCGCGTCCTGGGCGTCGGCGGCGCTGGCGACCGAGGGCGACGTCTACGTCCGCGGTGCCCAGCAGCGGTCGATGATGACGTTCCTCAACACCTTCCGGAAGGTGGGCGGCGCCTTCGAGATCGAGGACGAGGGCATCCGCTTCTGGCACCCGGGCGGCAGGCTCAAGTCCATCGCCCTGGAGACGGACGTGCACCCCGGCTTCCAGACGGACTGGCAGCAGCCCCTGGTGGTCGCGCTGACGCAGGCGACGGGCCTGTCCATCGTCCACGAGACGGTCTACGAGTCCCGGCTGGGCTTCACCTCGGCGCTCAACCAGATGGGTGCCCACATCCAGCTCTACCGCGAGTGCCTGGGCGGCTCCGACTGCCGCTTCGGCCAGCGCAACTTCCTCCACTCGGCGGTCGTCTCCGGACCGACCAAGCTGGAGGGCGCCGACCTGGTCATCCCCGACCTCCGCGGCGGCTTCTCGTACCTGATCGCCGCCCTCGCGGCCCAGGGCACCTCCCGGGTCCACGGCATCGACCTGATCAACCGCGGCTACGAGAACTTCATGGAGAAGCTCGTGGAGCTGGGCGCGAAGGTGGAGCTGCCGGGCAAGGCGCTCGGCTAGACGGCGCGAGCAACGCCGATGGGGCGGTCACCCGGAGTCCGGGTGACCGCCCCATCGGCGTTGTGCTGTGTGCGCCCCGTCAGGGGCGCGGGGAACTGCGCGACAAGCCACGATGTCGCCGCACCCGCCCACGGCCCGCAGGCCACGCGGACGGTCCGCGCAGTTACCCGGCACTCCGGGCGGAGCGCCTACTTGCCCTTGGCGGCTTCCTTGAGCTTGCTGCCCGCGGAGACCTTGACGCTGTAGCCGGCCGGGATCTGGATCGGCTCGCCGGTCTGCGGGTTGCGGGCGGTGCGAGCGGCACGGTGGGTGCGCTCGAAGGTCAGGAAGCCGGGGATCGTGACCTTCTCGTCGCCCTTGGAGACGATGTCGCCGACGACGTCGGCGAACGCGGCCAGCACGGCGTCGGCGTCCTTGCGGGTCACCTCGGCGCGGTCGGCCAGCGCGGCCACCAGCTCACTGCGGTTCATGTTGTTACTCCCGTGTTCTTCTTGCCGTTGAGGCGTGCCACGCGGCGGAGCCGCATGTTGGGCACAGCGATGCCGATGCTGCCAGGGGCCTCTGACACTCCCCGGACCCGGGTCGGTCGTCGGACCCTCGCGCCCAGGGAGGCATCCTGCCTCCACCTGCGGCGGTAAAGCCAATCCGGCACCCCCAGGAGTCGTGAGAACACCCTTGGGAGTCACACGATGAGAGGGCCTGAGCCTTGCGCCACACTAGAGGGCCGTCCGAGGCGCGCCGCCGTGCGACGCGCCGGTGGAGCCGCCCGTGGTGGTGATCCTCACCACCACGCCACGGGCCCGCCTGCCCCCGCCCGGGGAACCTACGCCACCACTCCGGCGGACTTCGCCGCCTCGCGCACGGCGCCCGCGACGGCACCGGCGACCTTGTCGTTGAAGACGCTCGGAATGATGTAGTTCGGGTTGATCTCGTCCTCGGTGACGACGTCCGCGAGGGCGTGTGCGGCGGCCAGCATCATCTCGGTGTTGACGGTGCGCGACTGGGCGTCCAGCAGACCGCGGAACACGCCGGGGAAGACCAGCACGTTGTTGATCTGGTTCGGGAAGTCGGAGCGGCCGGTGGCGACGACCGCCGCGGTCTGGCGGGCGATGGCCGGGTCCACCTCGGGGTCCGGGTTCGCGAGCGCGAAGACGATCGCGCCGTCCGCCATGGCGGCCACGTCGTCGCCGTCCAGGACGTTGGGGGCCGACACGCCGATGAAGACGTCCGCGCCGTGCACGGCCTCCTTCAGGGTGCCGGTGAGGCCCTCGGGGTTGGTGTTGTCGGCGATCCAGCGCAGCGCCGACTCGGGAGCGGCGTCGACCAGGTCGGCGCGTCCGGCGTGCACGACGCCGTGGATGTCGGCGACGACGGCGTTCTTCACCCCCGCCGCGAGCAGCAGCTTGAGGATGGCCGTACCGGCGGCGCCGGCGCCGGACATGACGACGCGTACGTTCTCGATGCCCTTGTTCACCACACGCAGGGCGTTGGTCAGGGCGGCGAGGACGACGATGGCGGTGCCGTGCTGGTCGTCGTGGAAGACGGGGATGTCCAGGGCCTCGCGCAGCCGGGCCTCGATCTCGAAGCAGCGCGGCGCGGAGATGTCCTCCAGGTTGATGCCGGCGAAGCCCGGGGCGATGGCCTTGACGATCTCGACGATGGCGTCGGTGTCCTGGGTGTCCAGGCAGATCGGCCAGGCGTCGATGCCGGCGAACCGCTTGAACAGGGCCGCCTTGCCCTCCATCACCGGCAGCGCGGCCTTCGGGCCGATGTTGCCCAGGCCCAGCACGGCGGAGCCGTCCGTCACGACCGCAACGGAGTTGCGCTTGATGGTCAGGCGGCGGGCGTCCTCGGGGTTCTCGGCGATCGCCATGCAGACGCGGGCCACGCCCGGCGTGTAGACCATGGAGAGGTCGTCACGGTTGCGGATGGGGTGCTTCGACGCCATCTCGATCTTGCCGCCGAGGTGCATCAGGAAGGTACGGTCCGAGACCTTGCCCAGGCTGACGCCGTCGATGCCCCGCAGCTGCTCCACGATCTCGTCGGCGTGCGAGGTCGAGCCCGCCGCGATGGTGACGTCGATGCGGAGCTTGTCGTGGCCGGAGGCCGTGACGTCGAGGCCGGTGACGGATCCTCCGGCGGACTCCACCGCGGTGGTGAGCTGCGAGACGGCGGTTCCGCCCGCGGGCACCTCCAGCCGGACCGTCATCGAGTAGGAGACGCTGGGCGCCGTTGCCATGGCCGACTTCCTCTGCTTTCACCGTGTAACTGGGTTGTGCCGTCCGATCGTCGCACCTACCACTGAGTACGCGGTAGCCGCCCCGGATTGCGAACTTTGTGTTCGCGGCCCACTTTCGGAAAACGACTTCCACCATACGAGAAGTTGCCCGCCGAGGAAACCCGTCGGGGGAAGTGGGCGCCGGAAGCCGCGGACCGGCCGTCTGAGCGGTCCGCGAAGGAACCCGCGGGACGGGAATTGCCTTGCGGGGATCGTTTGTTACCTTGGACGTGGCACCGGCTCGATCCAAGCCCCCGGGCCCAACCTTCGTCGCTACGAGCGACCACTTGCCGCGAGGCGAGCATGGCGGGTCGGTGCCACCTGATCGAAGAGACGAGAGGCCCGCGCCGTCGACGGCGCGGGCCTCTCGCACGTCCGCCTCAGTCGCGGAGCAGGTCCGGGACCCCTCGGGCGTCGGGCTCGTCCCGCTCGCTGGAGACCACCGTGAGCTGCTGGGTGGCCCGGGTCAGGGCGACGTACAGGACCCGCAGCCCGGCGGGCGACTCGTCGGCGATCTCGGCCGGGGAGACCACGACCGTGGCGTCGTACTCGAGCCCCTTCGCCTCCAGGCTGCCGAGCGCCACCACCCGGTCGCCGAGCCCGGCCAGCCGGCGCCGGGCCTCCTCGCGCCGGTTCATGGCGACCACGACGCCGACGGTGCCGTCCACGAGGCCGAGCAGCCGGGCCGCCTCCGCGCGGACGGTGTCGAACAGGGAGTCCTCCGCGACGACGAAGCGCGGCTCCACGCCGGTCGAACGCACGGCCGACGGCGAGGTGGCGCCCGGCATGGCGAGGGCGAGCACCTTGGCCGCCAGTTCGGCGATCTCCGCCGGGTTGCGGTAGTTCACCGTCAGCTCGAAGCGGCGGCGCGGACGGGTGCCCAGTGCCTCGTCGCGGGCCTGGGCCGCCTCGTCGGGGTCGGACCAGGAGGACTGGGCCGGATCGCCCACGACGGTCCAGGTGGCGTGCCGGCCGCGGCGCCCCACCATCCTCCACTGCATCGGGGTGAGGTCCTGCGCCTCGTCCACGATGACGTGCGCGTACTCGGTGCGTTCCTGCGCCAGCCGCTCGGCGCGCTCCCACTGGGTCTCCTCGCGCTGCGGCATCAGCTCGTCCAGGCCGGTCAGCTGGTCCAGCGGGTCCGCCTCGCGGCGCTTGCGGGGGCGGGCCGGGGTGCCGACGATCGCCTGGAGTTCGTCGAGCAGGGCGACGTCGTGCACGGAGCGGCCCTCGCGCCGCAGCGAACGGGCCACCCTGCGGACCTCGCCCGGGTTCAGGACGCGCCGGGCCCAGCGCCCGAGGCGCCGCTCGTCCGCCATGGCCGCCAGGACGGCGCCCGGGGTCAGCTCCGGCCACCAGGCGTCCAGGAACTCGGTGAAGGCGTCCTCGGAGCTGACGTCCTCGTCGAAGGAGGAACGCAGCTCGGCGGCCAGCTCCGGGTCGCTGTGCCGGGTCCCGGCACCGGACTTCTCCCACAGGGCGTCCAGGAGCAGCCGGCGGGCGCGGGGGCGCAGCAGGTTGACCGGGGCGGTGCCGCCGAGGACGGTGCGGCGGATGGAGGCCAGTTCCTCGGCCTCCAGTTCGAGTCGGCGGTTGAACGCGACGACCCTCAGCAGGCTCGGCGAGTCGGCCGGCTCCAGCGCGCCGCGCGCGGCCTTGCGCAGCACCCGGAGCATGCGTGAGGAGCCCTTGACGCGGGCGGTGGCCGGGGAGTCGTACAGCGTGGCCTCGCCACCCGCGGCGTCGTCGGCCAGGGAGCCGATCGCGCGGATGGCGACCTGGCCCTCCTCGCCGAGGGAGGGCAGCACGCCCTCGGTGTACGCCACCAGCAGCGGGGTCGGCGAGACGATCAGGATGCCGCCCGCGTACCGGCGCCGGTCCTGGTAGAGCAGGTACGCCGCGCGGTGCAGGGCGACGGCGGTCTTGCCGGTGCCGGGGCCGCCCTCCACGTAGGTCACGGAGGCGGCGGGGGCGCGGATCACGCGGTCCTGCTCGGCCTGGATGGAGGCCACGATGTCCCGCATGGTGTGCGTGCGGGCCTGGCCGAGCGCGGCCATCAGGGCGCCGTCGCCGACCACGGCCAGTTCCTCGCCGGCCAGCCGGGCCGTGACCTCGGGCCGCATGAGGTCGTCCTCGACGCCGAGCACGCGCCGCCCCTTGGAACGGATCACCCGGCGGCGCACGACCCGGCCCGGATCGACCGGCGTGGACCGGTAGAAGGGGGCCGCGGCGGGCGCCCGCCAGTCGATGACCAGCGGCGCGTACTCCTCGTCCAGGACGCCGATGCGGCCGATGTGCAGGGTCTCGGCGATGTCGGCGGTGTTGTCGGGCCCGAGGGCGCCCTCGGCGGGCTCGACCGCCGTGTACGCGCCGTCCGGTCCCTTCTTGCCGTCCTTGCCGAGGAGCAGGTCGATGCGGCCGAACAGGAAGTCCTCGAACTCGTTGTTCAGGCGGTTGAGGTGGATGCCGGCCCGGAAGACCTGCGCGTCGCGCTCGGCCAGCGCGCCGGGCGTGCCGACGTGACCGCGCTGGGCGGCGTCGTGCATGAGGAACTCGGCCTCGTGGATCTTCTCCTCGAGGCGGCGGTACACCCGGTCGAGGTGTGCCTGCTCCACGCTGATCTCTCGGTCCCGTACGGAGTCCTCCCGTACGGGGTCGTGCACCGAGCCGACCGCTGAATCCTGTTGAGCCTGTGCGGCCACCGGGCCCCCTTCTGACGTGCTGGGCAGCCGTCAAAGGTACGCGAAGGGGGGCCCGGAAGCCACGGCACGCCTGAGAACCCGGCTACGCGTCCACCTCGACCAGCCGTTCCCCGTCGAAGGTCATGACCTCGAAGTGGTCGATCTGGTTGGGGTCGAAGGCGGCGCCGCCGTGCACGTAGAGCGGTTTCTTGGCCTTCTCCGTGGTGGCGTCCGGGATGCCGTACCCCCAGTCGGGGACCGTCCAGGAGCTGAGGGTCTCCCGCTCGCCGTTCTTGCCGACGGCGATCAGGGAGCACTTCTCGGGCCCCTTGACGTTCTTCAGCTCCAGGACCGCCTCGGTGCCCCAGGCCTTCTTCTCCAGGGCCACGGTGGCGCTGACCTCGGTGGCCGGGTCGGTGGCGGTGACCCGGTCGGGCATGGCGGCGAAGGCGGACTCGGCGGGGCTGCCGGTCTGCTCCTGCGAGGCCTCGGTCCTGCGTCCGCCGTCGTCGTCGCCACCGCCGCCGCCCGTGGTCGCCACGGCGGCGAACGGGCCGCCGATGATCAGCGCGGCGGCGGTGCCCACCAGGTAGAAGTTGCGCCGGCGCTTGCTCGCGCGGCGCTCGGCGACCTCGTCGACGAGCTTCTCGGACAGCCGCGGGCTCGGCTTGGCGGTGAGCGACTCGGCGATGGCGGGCGTACCGGCACCGGGCAGGTCCGCGAGCGCGGCCATCATCGGTTCCATCCCGGCCAGCTCGTCGAGTTGCTGGGCGCACCATTCGCAGGTGGCGAGGTGCGCCTCGAAAGCGGTTGCTTCCACGTCGTCGAGAATCCCGAGGGCGTAGGCGCCGACGGTCTCGTGTTCGTTCGGCGCCGGTGATCCCTCCATGGGGACAGAATTACCCGTGTCCCCCGGACCGAACCCCTGAACTCCCCCGTACCCGCTCATCACGCCGTCACCCCCCGCTCCTCCAGTGCCAGCTTCATCGAACGCAGGGCGTAGAACACCCGGGAGCGAACGGTGCCGCTGGGTATGCCCAGTGTCTGCGCCGCCTCATTGACGGTACGCCCCTTGAAGTACGTCTCGACGAGGACCTCACGGTGAGCCGGGGTCAGGTCGTCGAGCGCGTCCGACAGCGTCATCAGCCACAGCGCCTTGTCGATCTCGTCCTCCGCGGGGATGACCTCCAGCGGCGACGGATCGACCTCCTGCGGCCGGGCCTGCCGGCTGCGGTGGCCGTCGATGACGATGCGCCGGGCGACCGTCACCAGCCAGGGGCGTACCGATCCGGTCGCACGGTTGAGCTGACCGGCGTTCTTCCAGGCACGGATGAGCGTCTCCTGGACGACGTCCTCGGCGCGCTGCCGGTCCCCCGCGACCAGCCGCAGCACATAGGCCAGCAAGGGGCCGGCGTGCTCGCGGTAGAGCGCGCGCATCAGCTCCTCGTCGGGTTCCGAGGACGACTGGGACATGCGATGTCGGGCCCTCGCACCACGTTCATTGGCCACGACGGAATCCTTGCGCACGCCCACCTCCGATGTCCGGGGGTTCCCCCAGTCGGTCGCTCGCCCATTCGGTACGGACGCGAAGTGCGGGGTGTTCAAAGTGAGATGACAGTTTTCTCGGGACGGTGTGACGAACGGGGCGTGGCGGAACTTATCGGGCGAGGGCGGCCCGGCGGCGGTGCCGGGCGACCCGCTCGCGGTTCCCGCAGACCTCGCTGGAGCACCAGCGCCTGCGGTGGCCGCGGGAGGTGTCCACGTAGACGATCGGGCAGTTGTCGCCCTCGCACTGCCTGAGGCCGGCCCGCGCCACGGGGTCGGTGAGCAGTTCCACGGCGTCCCTCGCGAGGGCGCCGAGCAGCGCCGCGCACTGCGGCGGCCCGGTCAGCTCCCGGGTCAGCGCTCCGTCCTCGCCGTGCACCGCGCGCGGGGCCGGGGGCGCGGCCAGCGCCAGGTCGTTGACGCGGGCCAGCGCGAGGTCGTGGCGGCGGGTGCGGGGGGCCGGCCGGGCGCGCACCAGCCGGGCGGTCTCGCGGCGCAGTTCGCGGAAGCCGGTCAGCCAGGTGGTGTCGGCGTGGGCCAGCGGGGTGCCGGGCGGGACGAGCCCGGAGCCGGCGATCCAGGCGCGCAGCACGACCACGGAGCCGAGGCGCTCGACGGGATGGGTGGTGGCGATGAGGTCCAGGCAGATCCGCCCGGTGTCGAAGCGCAGCTCGTACGGGTCGGTGGCCGTACTCATTGCCATGTTCCTGTCACCGCCTGAGGGTGGCCCGCCGAGGTACGGGCTGGGAAGGGGAGCAGGTGGACCGCTCCCTCTACAGTGCCTGCCCGCGCTCGCGCCCGGAACCCCTCGTACCGGTGAGGCGTGGACGCGTACGCGCGCGCCCGCGCACCCGGGCCGCGTCCGGCGCCCGCACGTCCCGTCGGCCGTCACCGGTCACACGCGCCCGGCCACACGCGCCCGGCGCCACGGCCCGCCGCAGTGGCACCCGACCGTCTCCAGGGCCGCCGCACACCGCCGTCGAGGACGCCCGCCCCGGGACGCCTCGTCGCCCGCGACCCGTCGCCTCGGCCCGGCAGACGGCCCCCGACACGCGACCCGTCGCCTCGGCCCGGCACAGGGCCCCTGACACGCGGCCGTCGCCGCGGTCCGTCAGTCGTCCGCCGTGTACTTGGCGTCCGTCGCCGGGTCCAGGGCCAGGCGGTAGCCGCGCTTGACCACCGTCTGGATCAGCTTCGGGGTGCCGAGGGACGTGCGCAGGCGGGCCATCGCCGTCTCGACGGCGTGCTCGTCGCGGCCGGTGCCGGGCAGGGCGCGCAGGAGTTCCGCGCGGGACACCACCCAGCCCGGCCGCCGGGACAGCGCCCGCAGCAGGGACATGCCGGCCGGCGGCACGGTCCGCAGCTCCCCGTCGACGAGCACCGCGTGCCCCCGGATCTCCAGCCGGAACCCGGCCACCGGCAGGGCACGAGCCCGCGCCGGGAGTTCCTGGCACAGCAGTTGGACGAGCGGGCCGAGCCGGAAGCGTTCGGGCTGGACGGTGTCGACACCGTGCGCCTGGAGCGGCACCGCGGTGACCGGTCCGACGCAGGCGGGCAGCACGTCGTGGCCGAACGCGGCGAGCAGTTCGGGCAGCAGACCGCGCTCCTCGGCACGGCCCAACAGCGAGGACGCGGCGGGCGCGCTGGTGAACGTCACCGCGTCCACGCCCCGCGACACGGCGGCGTCCAGCAGCCGGTCCACGGGCCCGAGGTCCTCCGGCGGCAGCCAGCGGTACACGGGCACGCCGACCACCTCGGCACCACCCTCGCGCAGCGCCTCCACGAACCCCGGCAGCGGCTCACCGTGCAGCTGCACGGCGACCCGGCGGCCGTCGACGCCCTCCTCCAGGAGCCGGTCGAGCACCTCGGCCATCGACTCCGACGACGGCGACCACCGCTCGGTCAGTCCCGCCGCCCGGACCGCGCCCTTGACCTTGGGCCCGCGCGCCAGGAGTTCGACCGCGCCCAGCCGCTCCAGCAGGGCGTCGCCGAGACCCCAGCCGTCGGCCGCCTCGACCCAGCCCCGGAACCCGATGGCGGTGGTGGCGACGACGACGTCCGGTGCCTGGTCGATGAGCTGCTTGGTCGCGGCCATCAGCTCGCTGTCGTCGGCGAGGGGCACGATCCGCAGCGCCGGCGCGTGCTGGACGGCGGCGCCGCGCCGCTGGAGCAGGGCGCCCAGTTCGTCGGCCCGGCGGGCGGCGGTCACGCCCACGGTGAATCCGGCCAGGGGCCCGTGGTCAGGTCGCTGCTGTTGGTCGTCCATCGCTCGCCGCGCTCCGATCCTCACGCCCATCTGCGTACTCGCGTGCCGACCGAGCCTGCCAACGGTGCGTGACAGGCTCGGTTCCGCTTCATGTCACCAGTGTTACGTCACACCTCGGCGTAGCTGAGCTGGGCCTTCGTGTCCGCCGGGTCCGCCGGGTCGTCCGGCAGCCGCGGGGCCGGACGGCGAAGGTATACCGCCCAGGTGACCGCGAAACACACGGCGTAGAAGGCGAGGAAGGCGACGAAGGCCCCGGTGCCCGAGCCGGAGGAGAGGAAGGACTGCCGGAAGGCGAGGTTGATGGCGACGCCGCCGAGCGCGCCGACCGCGCCGATCAGCCCCATGGAGGCACCGGAAAGGCGCCGCCCGTGGGCCACCGCCGCCTCACCCGTCAGCCCCCGGCCCAGCGCCTTGTTCTGGAAGATGCCGGGGATCATCTTGAACGTCGACCCGTTGCCGAGCCCGCTGAGCACGAACAGCACCACGAACACGGCCACGAACAGCCCGAGCGACTTCGCCATGCTGGCGGCGACCAGCACCGCGGTGGCGACGGCCATCGCCACGAAGTTCCACAGGGTGATCCGGGCGCCCCCGTACCGGTCGGCGAGCCTGCCGCCCAGCGGCCGGATCAGGGAGCCGAGCAGCGGGCCGATGAAGGTCAGGTAGGCCGCCTGCAGCGGGGTCCGCCCGAACTGGGTCGTCAGCACCTGCCCGAAGGCGAAGCTGTACCCGATGAACGAGCCGAACGTGCCGATGTACAGCACGGACATGATCCAGGTGTGCGCGTCCCGCGCGGCGTCCTTCGCGGCCCCGGTGTCGTTCTTCACGGAGGCGAGGTTGTCCATGAAGCAGGCGGCGAGGACCGCGGCCACCAGGATCAGCGGGATGTAGATGCCGAGCAGCACCCGCGGCCCGCCGCTCGCCCCGATGATCGCGAGCGCGGCCAGCTGGATGACGGGCACACCGATGTTCCCGCCCCCGGCGTTGAGACCGAGTGCCCACCCCTTCCTCCGCAGCGGGAAGAAGGCGTTGATGTTGGTCATGGAGGAGGCGAAGTTGCCGCCCCCGATGCCGGCCAGCAGCCCGACCAGGAGGAAGGTGGAGAAGGACGTCCCCGGCTCCATGACGGTGAAGGCGGCGACGGTCGGCACGAGCAGGAGCCCGGCGGAGATGATCGTCCAGTTCCGCCCGCCGAAGACGGCGACGGCGAAGGTGTAGGGCACCCGTACGACGGCGCCGACGAGGGTCACCACGGACGTCAGCAGGAACTTGTCGGCGGGCGTCAGCCCGTACTCCGGCCCCATGAAGAGGACCAGCACGGACCAGAGCGTCCAGACGGAGAACCCGATGTGCTCGGAGAGCACGGAGAAGAACAGGTTCCGCCGGGCGATCCGCTCCCCCGTCTCCTTCCAGAACGTCTCGTCCTCCGGATCCCAGTACTCGATCCAGCGGCCGCCTCGGAATGTCATGACGCCTCCACGGTGCTCCACAGCTCGACCGACCCGACGGTAGGAAGGGCGCGTTTCGGGCCGGTGGGGCTGTGGATGACCGGAAGGGAACGTTGCTCTCACCCGGCACCGGGGCCGGATGAGAGGTCGCGCCGGTCAGCCCTGGGGGTGCTGGGGCTGCCAGTGGGGGTTCTGCTGGGGGTAGGGCTGCTGCTGGGGCGCGGGCTGCGGAGGGTACGGCTGCTGCTGCGGGTACGCCTCGGGCG
>NZ_QHJH01000064.1 GCF_003947455.1 Streptomyces sp. WAC 04229
CCTCCCCCACCCCACCCGCTACACTGTCCGCGACGGCCCAGCCCTGCCGGGCCGCCCGCCTTCGTAGCTCAGGGGATAGAGCACCGCTCTCCTAAAGCGGGTGTCGCAGGTTCGAATCCTGCCGGGGGCACCAGTTCAGAAGGGTCCACCCCCGAAATTTCGGGGGTGGACCCTTCTGACATCCACCCTGGGGGACCATGGGGGCGTGCGCGGGGAGCTCCCATCCCGTCCGTCGCCGCCCCAGGCAGAGCCGAGCGGACGCCATCTTCCCTACCTGCCCTTGAACCTTCGGCCACGAAGGATTGAGTAACAGCCGCCTAGGCTCGGGCCATGATGCCAATTGACGCAGAGGTTGCGCACGACCTGGCCCCCACCGGAGTGCTGCGCGCCTCCATCAACCTCGGCAACCCGGTCCTTGCTCAGGGCACCCTCGACGAGCCGTCCGGGGTCACCGTCGAGCTTGCCCGCGAGGTCGCCGCACGTCTGGCTCTGCCGGTGCAGTTCATGTGCTTCGATGCGGCCCGCAAGTCGTACGCCGCGATGGCCGAGGGCCGTGCCGACCTGTGTTTCCTGGCCGTGGATCCGGACCGCGAGAAGGAAGTCGCGTTCAGCACGCCGTACGTGCACATCGAGGGGGTGTACGCGGCACCGGTGAACTCGGCGTTCGTCTCTGCCGACGACGTGGACCGAGACGGGGTGCGCATTGGCGTCAAGGAGGGGTCCGCGTACGACCTCTACCTGAGCCGCACCCTGCGTCACGCCACCGTGGTGCGCGGCGGTGAGGGGGTCGACGTCTTCCACGCCGAGGGCCTGGACGTGGCGGCCGGCATCCGCCAGCCGTTGACCGCGCACGTTGCCCAGCGGGCCGAACTGCGCCTGCTGGAGCCCGCGTTCATGACGATCCGGCAGGCCGTGGGCACCACGAAGGCGCGGCGTCCGAAGACCACACAGTTCCTCAGTGAAGTCGTGACCGAGCTGGTGGCGTCCGGATTCGTCGCCGAGGCGCTGCGCCACTCCGGCCAGGACCCGACGCTGACTGCCCCCACCGCGGTCTGACTCCGCATACCGGCCACTTGGGCGCTAGCGTCGGCCGTGGTCCGAGAGCGCCGCCGCGGTGGCGCGGGCGAAGCCTTCCGGGTTGTCCAGCATGATGTTGTGCCCGCAGTCCGGGATGGAGACCACGGCCACCCCGGATTCGGTGAGCGCCGCGGTGCCCGGGAGCGGGCCGTCGGCCTGGGGCAGCAGGTAGGTGCGGGGGACTTTCAGGTCCAGCAGAAGCTCACGCATGGTGGGTACGGTGCCGCGGGTGAGGTGAACCGCGCTGCGATGCAGGGCCTCCCGGCCTGCCAGGCGCATCGTGGACCACCAGTGGGAGCCGGCCCGGTCGCGGACCTCTTCCCAGCCGCTCGCCAGGAACTCCTCCTCGGAGTACGCGGCGATGCCGCTGCTGCCCGCGACGCCCCGTGCGGGCGGGATCGGGTCGAGGTTGGCGTCGACCAGGACCAGGCGGGAGACCAGTTGGGGGTGGCGGGCGGCCAGGACGATCGCCACCGAGCCCCCCATGCTGTGCGCGATCAGCTCGGCACCGGTGACACCCGCGCCGGTGAGGGCCACGGCAAGGGCATCGGCGTGGGATTCCAGGGTGTAGTCGAAGTCCGTCGGCCGGTCGCTGATGCCGTGCCCGAGCAGGTCGATCAGCAGCGATCGATGTCCGGCGAGCAGGGGGTGAACCGCGACCTCTGCGAAGTAGGCCGGCGACGTGGCGCCCAGACCATGGACGTAGACACGGGACGGCTCCTGTCCCGGCAGCTCGGCCCAGCGGATCTGGCCGCCCTCGGGCGTCACGGCGGCGTTGCGCACAGCTTGCTCCCCTCGGTTCCGGATCGACGGAGAGACGACAGTAGCCGCCGGGCCTCGGTACACCACCACCGCCCCAAGCACCGCACGCACCAGCAACCTCGGGCCTCGATCCAAGTGGTGCTTCATGACGGCCGAGATGGCGGCCCCGGCGTGGATGCATGAGCAGATCACGGCGGAGGAGTACGACTCCTGGTCCGAGGAGCAGTGCGACGGCATCGAGATCGTGGACGGGATGGTCGTCGGGAGTCCGAGCGCGTCCAAGCGGCACGGGCGGCTGGCCCGAATCCTGGCCAACGCCCTGGATGCCGCCGCAGGCGCGGACTGGAACGCCGACACCGACTGGTCACAGCCTTGGCCGGGGAAGCCTCCCGCGACGGGCGTGCCGCTGGTGTCGCGGCTCCCATCACCGTGAAGATCGACCTCCGTTGGTGCTGACCTCGGCGCCCGCCGGCGTCGGAAACGACCTGTCGCCGAAGAGGACCCTGCCGGCCACCGCCCTGCCGAAGCGGCTGCGGAGGAGAGGGAACGCCGCCGCCGCGGCCGCCGGGGTGCGGAGTCGGGACAGTGCCCCGCGGAGCATCAGGCGGCCGCGGAAGTCGGTGCGCAGGGCTGCTCCGTCGTAGGTGCGCAGCGCGCCCCGGTCGCCCGTGCGCAGTGCCGTGTCCAGGACTGTTGCCGCGTGCTCCGACAGGCGCAGGCACGGGTCCAGGCCGCCCGCCGTGAGCGGGGAGACCGCGCCGGCCGCGTCGCCCACGAGGAGGCCGTCCGGGCAGCTGATCCGGCGGAGGACGCCGCCGACGGGGATCGGGCCGCCGCGTCGTTCCACCGCGTCGGGGCGGGTTACGCCTTTCAGGCCGGGGGCAGCGGCGCTGAAGCGTTCCATGGTGCGGCGGAGGCCGTGGGGGAAGCGGTCGGCGTAGCCCGCGACGCCGACGTGGGCGTGCCGACCGTCGTTGACCACCCAGGCGAGGTAGCCGGGGGCGTAGGACGGGTCCAGTACGCAGTGGAACGTCGGTGGCTCGTCGCCGGTTTCGGACAGGGCGAAGACTTCCTCCGCGCCGACCAGCAGGTGGTGGTTGCGGTCGAGGCCCAGGTCGTGGGCGACGCGTGAGCGGGCGCCGTCGGCTCCCACGACGAAGCGGGCCCGGAGCGTCGTGGGGCCCTCGCGTCCGGCGAGGTGGAAGGTGGTGCCGGTGCGGCCGACGTAGCGGGTGCCCAGCGCCATGCGTACGCCGGACGCCGACGCGTCCTCGGCCGCCCGCGTGTAGAGCGGGCCCATGTCTCCCACGCGGTACTCGTCCCGTCCGCTGACCAGGCCGACCGGGCGGCGCAGGTTCGGTGGGTAGAGCAGGACGCGCCGGATCGGTGGGCCGAGACAGTCGGGCGGGAGCGGGAAGTCGTCGAGTGTCTTGCGGACGAAGATGCCGGTGGTGCGGATCGCGGAGGCCGGACTGGCGCGGCGTTCGGCCAGGACCACGTCGTGGCCCCGCTGGGCGAGGAGGGTGGCCGTGTGCAGGCCGGCCAGGCCCGCGCCGACCACCAGGACGTCAGCCTCGGCCGTGGCTCCGAGGCCGTTCATCGGGGCTGGTCCGGGACGGTCGCGTCCACCCGGTCGTCGGCCTCCCAGCGGAGCAGGTCCCCCGGCTGGCAGTCGAGCGCCGCGCAGAGCGCGTCGAGTGTGGACAGGCGCACCGCCTTGGCGCGGCCGTTCTTGAGGACCGCCAGGTTGGCGGGGGTGATGCCCACGCGTTCGGCCAGCTCGCCCACGGCCATCTTGCGGCGGGCCAGCATCACGTCGATGTCGACGACGATGGCCATCAGATCACCCCGCTGAGCTCGGCCTGCATCTGCGACGCCTCGGCGTCGCGCGCGACCGCCTGGGCGAGCAGCACCCGCATCACCAGGACGACGAGCGCGACCCCGAAGGCCGCGAGGGCGACGCCGCAGAGAAGGAGGACGACGCCCGGCGCCACCGCCTCGCCCGGCGCGAGTACGACGCCGAGCGCGCAGACGAGCACCCCGGCGGCGGCGAACGCGCCCATCACGACGTGCACGTACCGGAAGGCGGCGGGGGAGAACACCGTGCCCCTGCGCACCATGGTCACCAGCCGCCATGTGCTCAGCAGCACGGCCTCCACCGTCAGGACGCCCAGGACCACGATCACGACGATCGGCACCCGCCGGTCCGCCAGGTCACCGCCGTCCAGGTCGGACGCCAGCAGGGCCGCCATCACCGTCTGGACGAACACCGACCCGGCGAGCAGCGCCGCCAGTACGGCGCGCAGCGCGAGCACGGTCAGCTTTCCCATCACCACTCCTTCAATCGAAACGCGATGTGAATCTATCGCGTTTCGATAGATGACGGCAACAGGTGGCCTGTCGGCGCCGCCTAACTGCTCAGGACGCTAGTTGCCCCCCACTGACAGGGGCCGCGGTCACAGGGGACGCCTCAACGACCCGCGAGCAGCATCCAGATCGCCACCACGATGAACAACCCGCCCGCCCCCAGCGGAAGTACGACGCTCTCGACCCGTTTCCCGGTCAGGTCCACACGTGCCGTGCCGGGGGCGCCGGGGAGGTAGCGCACCGGTGCCCGGCCGCCCACGGGGAGGCGTTTGACGCCGGAGGTCCTGGCCCGGAACTGGTGCGAACGGCCCTGCGCGTCGGTGAACTCGACCACCGCGGTGAAGGTGACGCCCTCCCCCCTCGTGCCGCTGCTCCGGTGGTGGCGGACCACCAGGCCGTCGGCGCGCGTCCCCGCGCGGCCGAGGCGGCGCTGGAGCACGGCCTCGTACGTTCCGGCACCGACGACGGCGAGACCCGCGAGCAGCAGGAGCGTCGGCCACACATTCGCCTCCTCTCCCGGCCCGGCCGCGTTCTCCGGGCATGTGCCCGTCATGGCCGGGCACACGGAGGGAGCAACGCTACACAACCTCCACCGTACCGAGATGGACGAACAAGCGGCTCCACGGACCTTCCGTCAGGAGGCCCGGGGCCTCGTGGAGACTCGACAGATCGGATTCGCAATGATTCTCATTGGGCTCATTCTGCTCATCATCGGCCTGCTCGTCGGCGTCGGGCTGCTGACCACGGTCGGCGGAATCCTCATCGTGGTCGGTGCGGTCCTGTGGATTCTCGGGGCGACCGGGCGGGCCGTGGGCGGCCGAAAGCATTATTTCTAGGCTTGGCACACGCCCCGAGGGGGCCGGGGTGGTGGCCCCGGCCCCCATCGGCGTACCGCGAGATGGGGGGGGTGCGCCCCGGCGGGATCCGTCTCAGGGCCGGTAGACCAGCTCGACCAGCAGTGCCGCGATCAGCGTCCACGCGCCGATCCCGAGCAGCCACAACGCGTCGGCGAGCAGGCCGACGGCGAACAGGGCCGCCGCGGCGACCAGGAGGGCGTGGAAGAGGTGCTTCATGCCGCGGTCGCTGCCGGGGGACGGGAACCTCACGGGCGGGAACCTCATGGAACCGCTCACCCCTCGAAGCGGTAGCCCATCCCGGCCTCGGTGACGAGGTAGCGGGGGCGGGAGGGATCGGTCTCGAGTTTGCGGCGCAGCTGGGCCATGTAGACCCGCAGGTAGTTGGTCTTGTTGCCGTGGGCCTCGCCCCAGACCTCGCGCAGCAGGTGCTTCTGGCTGATGAGGCGGCCGGGGTGGGTGACCAGGATCTCCAGCAGGTGCCATTCCGTCGGGGTGAGACGGATGTCGCGGCCGGACCTGCGGACCCTTTTCGCGGTCAGGTCGACGGTGAAGTCGTCCGTGGTGACCAGCGTCGTCTCGGCGACGGGGTCCGTCTCGGTGCGGCGGACGGCGGCGCGCAGGCGGGCCAGGAGCTCGTCCATGCTGAACGGCTTGGTGATGTAGTCGTCGGCGCCCGCGTCGAGCGCGGCGACCTTCTCGCCGGCGGCCCTGCGGGCCGAGAGCACCAGGATCGGCACGCGGGTCCAGCCGCGCAGCGTCCTGATGACGTGGACGCCGTCCATGTCCGGCAGGCCGAGGTCGAGGACGACGACGTCGGGCCGGCGCGCCTGGGCCAGGCGCAGGGCCGTGGTGCCGTCGTGCGCCGCGTCGACGCCGTAGCGGCGGGCCCGCAGGTTGAGGACGAGTGCGCGGACGAGCTGGGGGTCGTCCTCCACGACCAGCACCCGGGTCATCGGCGTGCGCCTTTCCTGTCGAAACGACACGCCCTGGGTCCGGTCGGAGCCGGCGGCCGGGGACGGGCTCCGGGCGGCCGGCTCCGACGGCGTGCGCGTAAGGCCATCAGCGGCCGGCCGCCGAGAGGTCCTTGAGGGCGATGTTGAGTTCGAGCACGTTCACGCGGGGCTCCCCCATGAAGCCGAGGGTGCGGCCCTCGGTGTGCTCGTCGACCAGCTTCTGGACCCGGTCGGCGGGCAAACCGTTCCTCTCGGCGACGCGGTGGACCTGGAGGTCGGCGTACTGCGGGGAGATGACCGGGTCCAGGCCGGAGCCGGAGGAGGTGACGGCGTCCGCGGGCACGTCCGAGGGACGGACCGGGTGGCCGGGCACGGAGTTGTCCTTGACGACGGCGGCCTTGGCGTCCTCGACCCACTGGACCAGCTCGGCGTTGTCGGCGGCGCGGTTGGTGGCGCCGGACAGGATGAGCTTGTACTGGGTGTTGACGCTGTTGCTGCCGAGGCCGTTCTGCGGGCGTCCCTGGAACCACTTGAGGTCGGGCGCCGGGGTCTCCTGGCCCTTCTTCAGCGGCAGGTTGTACGCCTGGCCGATCAGGGACGAGCCGACGACCTCGCCGTGCGACTCGATCTCGGAGCCGTTCGCCTTTCCGGCGAAGAGCCCCTGGGCGATGCCGGTGACGGCCAGCGGGTAGATGACGCCGGTGACGAGGGTCAGCACGAGCAGGGCGCGCAGGCCCGCGCCGAGCAGCCGGGCGGTGTTGGTGACGGAGGTGTTCATGGCGGTCAGCCGATCCCGGGGATGAGGGAGATGAGCAGGTCGATGGCCTTGATGCCGAGGAAGGGGGCGATCAGCCCGCCGAGGCCGTAGACGGCGAGGTTGCGGCGGAGTAGCCGGTCGGCGCTGACCGGCCGGTAGCGCACGCCCTTGAGGGCGAGCGGTACCAGGGCCACGATGACCAGCGCGTTGAAGATCACCGCGGACAGGATCGCGGAGTCCGGGGAGGACAGCTGCATGATGTTGAGCTTGTCGAGGCCCGGATAGACGGCCGCGAAGAGCGCCGGGATGATCGCGAAGTACTTGGCGACGTCGTTGGCGATGGAGAACGTCGTCAGGGCGCCGCGGGTGATGAGGAGTTGCTTGCCGATCTCGACGATCTCGATGAGCTTGGTCGGGTTGGAGTCGAGGTCGACCATGTTGCCGGCCTCCTTGGCGGCCGACGTACCGGTGTTCATCGCGACGCCGACGTCGGCCTGCGCGAGGGCGGGCGCGTCGTTGGTGCCGTCGCCGGTCATCGCGACCAGCTTTCCGCCGGCCTGCTCCCGCTTGATCAGGGCCATCTTGTCCTCGGGCGTGGCCTCCGCGAGGAAGTCGTCGACGCCCGCCTCCTCGGCGATCGCCTTGGCCGTCAGCGGGTTGTCCCCGGTGATCATGACGGTCTTGATGCCCATGCGCCGCAGTTCCTCGAACCGCTCCCGCATGCCCTGCTTGACCACGTCCTTGAGGTGGATCACCCCGAGGACGCGGGCACCGTCGCCGTCCTCCACGGCGACCAGCAGCGGGGTGCCGCCCGCCGCGGAGATGCGGTCGGCGGCCTCGCCGGCGCCCTCGGCGACCGTGCCGCCGCGTTCGCGGACCCAGGCGGTGACCGAACCTGCCGCGCCCTTGCGGACCTTGCGGCCGTCGACGTCCACGCCGGACATCCGGGTCTGGGCGGTGAACTCGATCCACTCGGCGCCCACCAGCTCGCCCCGGTCGCGCTCGCGCAGCCCGTACCGCTCCTTGGCCAGGACGACGACGGAGCGGCCCTCGGGCGTCTCGTCGGCCAGCGAGGAGAGCTGGGCGGCGTCCGCCAGCCGGGCCTCGGTGGCGCCGCCGACCGGCACGAACCCGGCGGCCTGCCGGTTGCCGAGCGTGATGGTGCCGGTCTTGTCCAGCAGCAGGGTGGAGACGTCGCCGGCGGCCTCGACGGCGCGGCCCGACATGGCCAGGACGTTGCGCTGCACGAGGCGGTCCATGCCCGCGATGCCGATCGCGGAGAGCAGGGCGCCGATGGTGGTCGGGATGAGGCAGACCAGCAGCGCCACCAGCACGACCATCGTCAGGTCGGTGCCCGCGTAGCCGGCGAGGGGCGGCAGGGTGGCGCAGGCCAGCAGGAAGACGACGGTCAGCGAGGCCAGCAGGATGTTCAGCGCGATCTCGTTCGGCGTCTTCTGCCGGGCCGCGCCCTCCACCAGGTTGATCATCCGGTCGATGAAGGTCTCCCCCGGCTTCGTCGTGATCCGGACGACGATCCGGTCGGAGAGCACCTTGGTGCCGCCGGTGACGGCGGACCGGTCGCCGCCGGACTCGCGGATGACGGGCGCGGACTCGCCGGTGATCGCCGACTCGTCCACGGAGGCGACGCCCTCGGCGACGTCGCCGTCGCCCGGGATGACGTCGCCGGCCTCGCAGACCACGAGGTCGCCGACGCGCAGCTCGGTGCCGGGCACCCGCTCCTCGCGCCCGTCCGTCAGGCGGCGGGCGACGGTGTCGGTCTTGGCCCTGCGCAGGGTGTCGGCCTGCGCCTTGCCGCGGCCCTCGGCGACGGCCTCCGCGAGGTTGGCGAAGATCACGGTCAGCCAGAGCCAGGCGCTGATGGTCCAGCCGAACCAGTCGCCGGGGTCGGCGAAGGAGAACGCCGTCGTCAGGACGGAACCGACGAGGACGACGAACATGACGGGCGACTTCACCATCACGCGCGGGTCCAGCTTGCGGAAGGCGTCGGGCAGCGACCTGACGAGCTGCCCGGGGTCGAACAGGCCCGCGCCGACGCGGCCTTCCTCCGGTTTGTGCCCGGTGGGCGCGTCGCTGTGCGGCACCCTGGTCGGGGTGGCTGTGGACATGGCGTCCTCGTGCTTCCGGGTGTCGGAGGTCTGGGTGTCGGGGGTCTGGATGCCGGGGGTCTGGATGCCGGGGGTCTGGATGCCGGAGGGCTGGATGCCGGGGGGCTGGATGCCGGAGGGCTGGATGCCGGAGGGCTGGATGCCGGTCGTCCGCGCGTCGGTGTTCATGCCGCCAGCCCTTCGGCGAGCGGGCCCAGAGCGAGCGCCGGGAAGTAGGTCAGACCGGTGATGATCAGGATGGCGCCGACGAGCAGGCCGGTGAACAGCGGCTTCTCGGTGCGCAGGGTGCCCGCGGAGGCGGGTACGGGGTTCTGCTGGGCGAGGGAGCCCGCGAGCGCCAGGACGAACACCATCGGCAGGAAGCGGCCGAGCAGCATCGCCAGCCCGAGGGTGCTGTTGAACCACTGGGTGTCGGCGTTCAGGCCGGCGAAGGCGGAGCCGTTGTTGTTCGAGGCCGACGTGTAGGCGTAGAGGATCTCGGAGAATCCGTGCGCCCCGCTGTTGGTCATCGAGTTGCCCGGGGTCGGCAGGGCCATGGCGGCGGCGGTGAAGACCAGCACCAGGGCGGGCGTGACGAGGATGTAGCAGGCCGCGAACTTGATCTCGCGGGTGCCGATCTTCTTGCCCAGGTACTCGGGGGTGCGGCCGACCATCAGACCGGCGATGAACACCGCGATGACCGCCATGATCAGCATCCCGTAGAGGCCGGAGCCGGTGCCGCCGGGCGCGATCTCGCCCAGCATCATGCCGAGCATGGTGATGCCGCCGCCGAGTCCGGTGAACGAGGAGTGGAAGGAGTCCACCGCGCCCGTGGAGGTCAGCGTGGTCGACACCGCGAAGATCGACGAGGCGCCCACGCCGAAGCGCAGCTCCTTGCCCTCCATCGACGCGCCCGCGAGTTCCGGGGCGGGGCCGTGGTGGGCGAACTCGGTCCACATCATCAGGGCGGTGAAGCCGACCCAGATGGCGGCCATCGTGCCGAGGATGGCGTAGCCCTGGCGGACCGAGCCGACCATCAGACCGAACGTCCGGGTCAGGGAGAACGGGATGAGCAGGATCAGGAAGATCTCGAAGAGGTTCGAGAAGGGCGTCGGGTTCTCGAAGGGGTGGGCGGAGTTGGCGTTGAAGTAGCCGCCGCCGTTGGTGCCCAGCTCCTTGATGGCCTCCTGGGAGGCGACCGCGCCGCCGTTCCACTGCTGCGGGTCGCCGAGGAACTGGCCGACCTCGTGGATGCCGGAGAAGTTCTGGATGGCACCGCAGGCGACCAGGACGACGGCGGCGACCGCGGCGACCGGCACCAGGACGCGGACGACACCGCGCACCAGGTCCGCCCAGAAGTTGCCCAGCTCACCGGTGCGGGACCGGGCGAAGCCGCGCACCAGGGCGACGGCGACGGCCATCCCCACGGCGGCGGAGACGAAGTTCTGCACGGCGAGGCCGGCGGTCTGCACGACGTGGCCCATGGCCTGTTCGCCGTAGTACGACTGCCAGTTGGTGTTGGTCACGAAGGACACGGCGGTGTTGAACGCCTGGTCCGGGTCGATGGCGGCGAAGCCGAGGGAGCCGGGGAGGACGCCCTGGAGCCGCTGGAGCAGGTAGAGGAAGAGGACGCCGGCGAGGGAGAAGGCGAGGACGCCGCGCAGGTACGCGGGCCAGCGCATCTCCCGGTCGGGGTCGGCACCGATGCCCTTGTAGATCCACTTCTCGACGCGCCAGTGCTTGTCGGAGGAGTAGACCCGGGCCATGTGGTTGCCGAGGGGTATGTAGGCGAGCGCCAGGGCGGCGACGAGCGCGAGCAGCTGGAGGACGCCGGCGAGGACGGGGCTCATGTGGTGCTCAGAACCTCTCCGGGTAGATCAGGGCGAGGACGAGGTAACCCAGGAGGGCGACGGCCACGACCAGGCCGACGATGTTCTCTGCGGTCACAGCTTCGTCACCCCCTTGGCGACGAGAGCCACGAGCGCGAACACCGCGATCGTGGTGACGACGAAGGCCACGTCGGCCATCGCAACTCCTATGAGGTTCGGGCAGGGAACTGACACATCGAGGAAAGCTCCTTCCCGGCCCGATTCGGCCCCCGTTGATGGCTTCCATACGTAGACCGGAACGGCTTTGACGCTTCCCTGATGGCGTGCCTGCCACGGGCGGCACGGGACGCCGCGACGACGCGCCCGTGCCGGGTCGCGGCGTGCACCGCGCCGCTCGTCGCCGGCCCGCACCTCTGGTACCGGCCGGCCGAGGGCGCCCGGCGCTCCGTGGCCTCGGGGTCGCCCGCCAGCGGCGGGACGGCACCGCGACGCGCGAAGACCACGAGGCGCAGTACGGCGAAGCGCGCGACGCCGGCGAGTGCCGAGGCGGACAGGTAGACGATCTGCTCCAGGACCGCGCCGGGCGCCGCCACCAGCTGGTGCAGGGCGAGCATCGCCGCGCAGGTCGCCGCGTACGCGGCCGCCGCCGATCCGGCGGACTGGGTGTGCTGGCGCCAGGTCGCGCGCCCGCCGGCGCCGAAGGTGAAGCGGGCGTGCAGCTCGGTGGCGAGGAGCGTCGAGACCACGGTGATCACGGCGTTGGCGAGGGCCCAGGGCAGCCAGGCGGCGAGGGCCGCCACGGCGGCACTGGAGGCCAGTCCCACCCCGCCGCCGCACAGGACGAAGCGGGCGAAGGCGGCGAGGGCCCCGGGCGCCTCCCGCGGCCGGCCGGGCGCTCTGTCCGCGGTCACCGTCACCGCCACCGTTTCCATGATCCGACCCCCCTGTAGATTCCGTGCACCTTGTTGGCATCACTATGGCACACATGTGGTGCCAATACGAGCCCTTTATGGCGTCGTCTGTGCCACCAGAAAGGCGGCGCACCCCGACACGGTGTCGGGGTGCGCCACCCTGGGGCGGTGGAGCGAGGAGCCGCTCCGGAACTACCTCGGGTCGCGGTCGAAGACCGACTTCGACCAGAAGTAGCCGAGCACCGTGAGGGCCACGCACCAGACGAGGGCCAGCCAGCCGTTGTGGCCGATCTCGGTGCCGAGCAGCAGGCCGCGCAGGGTCTCGATGGCCGGGGTGAAGGGCTGGTACTCGGCGATCGGCTGGAACCAGCCCGGCATCGCGTCGATCGGCACGAAGGTGCTGGAGATGAGCGGGAGGAAGATCAGCGGCAGCGCGTTGTTGCTGGCGGCCTCGGCGTTGGGACTGATCAGGCCCATGCCGACGGCGATCCAGGTGAGGGCGGCGGAGAAGGCCGTGATCAGTCCGAACGCGGCGAGCCACTCCAGGGCCGTGGCGTCGGTGGAGCGGAAGCCGATCGCGAGGGCGACGAGGCCGACGAAGACGACGCTGAGGATGGACTGGAGCACGCTGCCGACGACGTGCCCGACGAGGACCGAGCCGCGGTGGATCGCCATGGTGCGGAAGCGGGCGATGATGCCCTCGGTCATGTCGTTGGAGACGGAGACGGCCGTACCGACCGTGGTGCTGCCGATGGTCATCAGGATCAGCCCGGGGACGAGGTAGGCGACGTAGGCGTCGCGGTCCCCGCCGCCCATGCCCGCGCTCATCACGTCGCCGAAGATGTAGACGAAGAGCAGGAGCAGCATGACCGGGGTGAGCAGCAGGTTCAGGGTGAGGGACGGGTAGCGGCGGGCGTGCAGCAGGTTCCGCCGGAGCATGGTGGACGAGTCGCGCAGGGTGAGGGCGAGGGTGCTCATCGGACGGTCTCCTCGGACTGGTCGGCCTGGGCGGGGACGGTGGTGGCGCCGGTGAGGGCGAAGAAGACGTCGTCGAGGTCGGGTGTGTGCACGGTCAGTTCGTCGGCCTCGATACCGGCGGCGTCGAGCCGGTCCAGGACGGAGCGCAGCTCGCGCTGGCTGCCGTCGTTGGGGATCTGGAGGGTGAGTGCCTCGTCGTCGCGGGCGGCGTCGGCGAGGGCGCCGGTGGCGTCGCGGTAGGCGGCGGGGTCGGTGAAGCGCAGGCGGACGTGGCCGCCCGGGATGAGGCGCTTGAGTTCGTCGGCGCTGCCCTCGGCGGCGATCCGGCCGTCGTTGAGGACGGCGATGCGGTCGGCGAGTTCGTCGGCCTCTTCCAGGTACTGCGTGGTGAGGAAGACGGTGGTGCCGCCGTTGACGAGTGCGCGGATGATCTTCCACATGTTGTGCCGGGAGCGCGGGTCGAGGCCGGTGGTGGGCTCGTCGAGGAAGATGATCCGCGGGTTGCCCACCAGGGTCATGGCGATGTCCAGGCGGCGCTTCATGCCGCCGGAGTAGGTGGAGGCCGGCTTCTTCGCGGCCTCGACGAGGTCGAAGCGCTCCAGCAGTTCGGCGGCGACCCGTCGCCCCTCCGCCTTGGACAGGTGGTTCAGGTCCGCCATCAGGAGCATGTTCTCCTCGCCGGTGATCAGGCCGTCCACGGCGGAGAACTGGCCGGTGACGCCGATCGCGGCGCGCACGGCCTGCGGGTCGGTGCCGAGGTCGTGGCCACCGACCTGGGCCCGGCCGCCGTCGGCGGTGATCAGGGTGGAGAGGATCTTGACGGCGGTGGTCTTGCCCGCCCCGTTCGGCCCGAGCAGCGCGAACACCGACCCGGCCGGGATGCGCAGGTCGATGCCGTCCAGGACGACCTTGTCACCGAAGGACTTGCGCAGGCCGACGGCGGAGATGGCGGCGGGCGCGGGGCCGGCACCCTGGTCGGATGCGGACATGACAGTTGAAGGCACGGGGCCCTCCCGTTCGAAGGCTGGAGTGGCTGGGGACGAGAAGCGCGGTGGGTTCCGACGTACCGCTGAAGCGGATGACGTCATCATGGCACCACTATGGCGCCACAAGCAAGGGAGTTTGTGGCGTCAGTTGGCACCACGCGACGCCAAGCAGTGCCACGGGTGCGAACTCGCAGGTCGGAGCGCCGACCGGAGCCGGGAAAAATTCTCCGAAGAATTCCGTACGGCGATGTCGAGAACACGGGTCCCGCTCCGTCCCCGGGGTGAGCGCGGCCACAATGGACCGCACCAGCACCGAGGAGACGCACCATGGCCAAGTACCTGCTGCTCAAGCACTACCGAGGCGCCCCGGCTGCCGTGAACGACGTGCCGATGGACCAGTGGACGCCCGAGGAGATCTCGGCGCACGTGCAGTACATGCGGGACTTCGCGGACCGTCTGGAGAAGACCGGCGAGTTCGTCGACGGTCAGGCGCTCGCCCCCGAGGGCACCTTCGTCCGATACGACGGTGAGGGGCGCCCTCCGGTCACGGACGGCCCGTTCGCCGAGACCAAGGACCTGATCGCCGGCTGGATGATCATCGACGTCGACACCTACGAGCGCGCCGTCGAGCTGGCCGGTGAGCTGTCGGCCGCCCCCGGCGCGGGAGGGAAGCCGATCCACGAGTGGCTGGAGCTGCGCCCGTTCCTGGTCGAGCCGCCCACCGTCACGGAGTGACCCGGGAGATGGACGAGGTCCTGCTGAGGAGCCTCACGCCGAGCGTGCTCGGCGTCCTCGTCCGCCGCGGAGCGGACTTCGCGGCGGCCGAGGACGCGGTCCAGGAAGCCCTGATGGAGGCGGTCCGGGTCTGGCCGGAGGACCCGCCGCGGGACCCGAAGGGCTGGCTGGTCGCCGTGGCCTGGCGGCGGTTCCTCGACGCGACCCGCTCGGACACCGCCCGCCGCAGGCGCGAGGACCGGGTGGAAGAGGAGCCGGCGCCCGGCCCCGCCTCCTCGGTGGACGACACCCTCCAGCTCTACTTCCTGTGCGCCCACCCCTCGTTGACGCCGTCGTCGGCGGTCGCGCTCACCCTGCGCGCCGTCGGCGGGCTCACCACCCGCCAGATCGCCCGCGCCTACCTGGTGCCGGAGGCGACCATGGCGCAGCGCATCAGCCGCGCCAAACGCACCGTCTCCGGCGTGCGGTTCGACCGGCCCGGCGACGTGGCCACCGTGCTGCGGGTGCTCTACCTGGTGTTCAACGAGGGCTACTCCGGCGACGTCGACCTGGCCGCCGAGGCCATCCGGCTCACCCGGCAGCTGGCGGCCGCCGTCGACCATCCCGAGGTGGCGGGGCTGCTGGCGCTGATGCTGCTCCACCACGCGCGCCGCGCCGCGCGGACCGCGCCCGACGGCAGCCTGGTGCCGCTCGCCGAGCAGGACCGCGGCCGATGGGACACGGCGTCGATCGCCGAGGGCGTGGCGATCCTCCAGGGGGCGCTGGCCCGCGACCGGCTGGGCGAGTTCCAGGCCCAGGCGGCCGTCGCCGCCCTGCACGCCGACGCGCCCACCGCCGAGGAGACGGACTGGGTGCAGATCGTGGAGTGGTACGACGAGCTGGCCCGCCTCACCGACAGCCCCGTGGTCCGGCTCAACCGCGCGGTGGCCGTCGGTGAGGCCGACGGTGCGCGGGCGGGTCTGGCGGCGCTCGCGACGGTGGACTCCTCGCTGCCCCGGTACACCGCGGCGGCGGCGTACCTGCACGAGCGGGACGGCGACCCGGCGAAGGCGGCGCGGCTGTACGCCGAGGCGGCGCGCAAGGCGTCCAACCTCGCCGAACGCGACCACCTCACCCGGCAGGCGGCCCGCCTCAACGCCCGTCACCCTCCCGGGGAGAGGCCCAGGAAGGACGGCCCGCGTCCTCGGCCGGACTGACCTCGGGCGCCCGTCCGCCGGGATGCCGCAGGGCGCAGAAGTACCCGACGGCGAGGACGACGGCCATGCCGTAGAAGACCCACTGGTTGGCCTCGGCGAAGTCGAGGCGTACGGCGGACATGGCGTCCCGCATGGCCGTGGCGGCCGGACCGTCGCCGGTGGGCACGCGGGCGTCCGCGTTGCCCGTGACCGTCTCCGTGACCTGCCGGGCCACGGAGCGCTCGGTGTCCGGCGCCACGCCCCGCTCCCGCAGGGTCTGCTCGACGTTGTCGGTCATGGTGTGCGTCAGCATGGTGCCGAAGACGGCCAGGCCGACGCTGGCCGCGTAGTTGCGGACGGTCTGGGTGATGCCGGTGACCTCGCCGTACGAGGCGTCGATCGCGCGGTTGACGGCGTCCGTCGACGCGGGGGCCAGGATGAGGCCGATGCCCGCGCCGGCCAGGGCGACGTAGGGCCACTGGTCGTGCATCGACAGGTCCGTCAGTTTCCCCGCCCACAGCGCGAAGCCGACGGCGCCGAGCGCGCACCCGATCCGCAGCGCCGGACGCGCCCCCCGCTTGTCGAGGATGCGGCCGCCCCACTGGGAGGCGATGGCGAACCCGGCGAAGAAGTACAGCAGGTACAGCGCGGCCTGGTTGGGCGAGGCGCTCAGCGAGACCTGGGCGTAGACCGAGGCGAAGAAGAACACCGGGACGAACGCCAGCATCGCGAAGAAGAGCACCAGCGCGTCCACGGTGAAGGCGCGGTCGCGGAAGACGGCGAGGTTGACCAAGGGGCGGCCGGGGGCGCGGAGTTCGTAGCGGCAGAAGACGTACAGGATCGCCAGGCCGCCCACGATGCAGGCCCAGGTCGCCGCGGAGTCCCAGCCCCACGCCGCCGCCTGCTGGAAGCCGAGCACGCTCAGGCCCATGCCGGCGACGATCAGCAGGGCACCCTTCACGTCCAGGGTCTCGGCGCGGCGGCGGTCGGGGATGTGGGCCAGTGCCGTCAGGATCAGCGCGATGATCGCGACGGGGACGTTGACCCAGAAGATCGCCCGCCAGGTCCAGGCCGTCAGCCAGCCGCCGAGCAGCGGCCCGATGGCGGTGAGGGCGCCGGTGACGCCGAAGAAGAGGGCGAGCGCACGTCCCCGGCGCTGCACCGGGAACACCGCGACGACCACGGCGAGCGCGGCCGGGAACAGCAGGGCGGCGCCCAGCCCCTGGACGGCCCGGAAGACGATCAGCCAGGTCAGCGCGTAGTCCCCGGTGGGCACGCAGCCGCACAGAACCGACGAGATCACGAAGATCAGAGTGCCCGCCACGACGACGCGGCGCGGCCCCCACAGGTCGGCCAGCCGGCCGCCGAGGGCGAAGAAGGCGGCCAGCGAAAGCAGGTAGGCGTTGATCACCCACTGCATGCCGGTGGAGGAGAGGCCGAGTTCGGAGACGATGTCGGGGGCCGCGATCGACACGATGGTCTGGTCGATGAAGGTCATCGCCACCGCGAACATCATCGCGGCCAGGGCCAGCGACTGGGAGGCGGCGCGACCGGCACCGAGCGCGTCCGGGTCCCGCTCCGTGTGCGTTCCGCTCACCCGGTCAGTCTGCGCCCGGCCCTCCGGCGGCGCATCCGGAACCTGCGTGGCCCTGGTACCGCAGCAGCAGCATCGCCGCGTCGTCGTGGTGCGGTCCCGCCGCGTGCCGCACGAGGTCCTCGCGCAAGGCGTCCAGGGAGCGGTGGACGTCGGGGTCACGCAGGAGGCGGGCGCGCTCGGCGAGCGGGTAGAAGGCGCCCCGGTCGTCCCGGGCCTCGGTGACGCCGTCCGTGTAGAGGAGCAGTTGGTCGCCGGGGCCGAAGGGCACCGGGAAGGGGTCCGGGCCGGGGCCGCCGTGTGCGGCCAGGCCCAGCGGCAGGGCGTAGGCGGGCGGCTCGGGGAAGTCGGCGGTGCCGTCACCGCGGACGAGCATCGGCGCCGGGTGGCCGTAGTTGAGGAGGACGACGCGGTGGTCGTCGCCGATCTCGGCGACGATCGCGGTCACGAACTTTTCGTCGTCCAGGTCGCGGGCGACGCTGCGTTCCAGCCGCTCGCCCAGCTTGACCAGGTCCTTCTCGTCGTACGCCGCCTCCCGGAAGGCGCCGAGGACCCGGGCGGCGGTCTCCACCGCGTCCAGCCCCTTGCCCTGCACGTCGCCGACGATCACCCGGACACCGTGCGGCGAGGCGACCACCTCGTACAGGTCACCGCCGATCCGGGCCTCGGCGAGTGCCGAGGTGTACGAGACAGCGGCCTGCAGCGGGCCCGCGGTCAGCGGTACCGGGCGCAGCAGGACCCGCTGGGCCACCTCCGCGATCGAGCGGACGCTGGCCAGTTCCGCCTCCCGGCGCGAGCGCATCACGGCCGCCGCGATGCCGATGCCGGTCACGCCGACGACGGACGCCATGGCGGTGTAGCCGCGGGGCCGGTCGAGGAGGTCGTTGTAGGCGCCGAGGCCCACGCACAGGAGCAGCGCGACCAGCCCGATCACCGCCGTACGCCGCCAGCCGCCGACCAGCCCCGCGAAGGCCGGTCCCAGCGACACCAGCGGCAGGAACCCCACCCCGGGCCCGGCGGAGACGTCCACGACGGCGACGACGGCCATGGCCGCGACGGGCATCCAGGCCAGCGCCGCCGAAGCGGACGGCGGCATCTTCACGATCATGGCTACTCCGGTGGCACGGCGCTCAAGAGCCGCCCTCTCCTTGTCCTCAGGCGCCCCTACCCAGTCTTTAGACTATGCAAGGGTCCCGCCACGCAGGAGTGTCCCGGGGGGCCTTAACCCAATCGAGGCCGAGCGGACTTCCTCCGCGCACGGCTTCTCACGCCGCCCGGACCGGCCTCGGCAGCAGCCCCCCGTCCGCCGCGTCGCGCCGGCTCGCGACCGTCAGCGCGAGGGTCACCGTGAGGGAGGCCGCCGCCATCACGGTCATCGCCGTCGCCGGGGAGGTGAACTGGGCGACCGTGCCCGCCAGCGTCGCGGAGACGCCCTGCAGGGTGAGCATTCCGGCGGAGTGCAGTCCGAGGACGTGCCCGGAGAGTTCGTCGGGGGTCAGGGCGACCAGGCGCTCCTGCTGCACCAGGCTCGCGCCGAAGCCCACGGAGGCCAGCGCGACCAGTACGGCCGTCAGCGGCAGCGGCGGGCGCAGCAACAGCGCCAGGTACGGCGCGGCCAGCAGCGCCAGCAGCGGGATGCCGAACCGCGGGCGCAGCCGGGCCGGGAGCAGCCGGCCGACCGTCACGTCGCCCGCGAGCATGCCCAGCGCGGCGCAGGCGAACAGGGTGCCGGCCGCGCGGGGGTCGTAGGAGACGTACAGCGACTCGCAGCCGACGACGAGGCCGTTGGGGATCCACAGGGCCAGCAGCACGTGGCGGCGCGGACGGGCGGACCAGAGCAGGGCGTTGGCGTGCCAGGTGGCGCGCACCGAGGGGCGGCCGGCGGCGCGCGGCGGACGGCGAATCAGCCGCAGCGCGAGGGCCGCCGCGGTGGCGTACAGACCTGCTGCGAGCAGCAGGCACAGGCGTGGGGACAGCAGGGTGACCAGGATGCCGCCGGTCGCGTATCCGGCGATCTGCATGACGCCGCTCATCATGTTGAAGAGCGAACGGCCGGTCAGGTAGCGGTCCTTGGTGAGGATCTCGGTCAGCAGGCCCCAGCGGACGCCGCCGCCGAGGGAGGCGATCAGTCCCTCGGCTAGGACGATGGCGAGCATGGCCCAGATGGGCAGGCCGGGCAGGGCGAGGGCGGCGGTGGCGGCGGCGAAGGCCAGGGAGAGCGCCGCCAGCGTGGTGCGGGGGGCGAGCCGGTCGGCGCCGGAGAGGAAGAGGGTGGCGCCCAGCACTTGGGCCAGTGCCGGGCCGAACATGCTCACCGCGGACAGCAGCGGCGACCCCGTCGCGCGGAACACCAGGGTGCCGAGCGCCAGTCCGCTCACCGTCTGGGCGGCGATGTTGGCCGAGGAGGAGAGGAAGAGAGGGCTGAACTCCGGGGTGCGGAAGAGGTCGGCGTAGCTCGTGCGGCGGGAGTCCGGCATGCGGGGAGTCTGGGCCGCCGCGGGGACCGGCCGTTATTCTTTCGCGTCCGTGCGAAACGTCGGCGGCGGGAACATCGGTGGGAGGGGCCGTATGGGCTGGTGGCAGATCAACGCCGACACCCTCGCGCGCAGCCGTTTCGTCGTCTCGCCATTGGCCGAGACCTTTGCCTGCCTGAAGCTGCTGCAGGCCGACGTGGCCGCGCACCCGGGCGAACGCGCCTGGCTCGACGCCCGGCTGCCCGCGTACCGGCGCCGGCTCGCGGACGATCCCCTGACGGCGCTGCTGGTCCGCGCGGGCGCCGGGCGGGAGTGGATCGCCGACTTCCTCACGCCCGCACCGCGGGAGGGCGAGACGTTCGAGGAGGGTGTCGCGCGCGTCCGGGCGACCCGCCCCGACGTGGCCCGCGCCGACCTCGCCGTGTCCCTCGGGGGCGTGCTGCCCGCCGCGCTGGACCGGGACGACCTGCCCGAGCGCGCCGCCGCGCTGCTGGAGGACGTCTGGGCCGACGCCGTACGGCCTGACTGGGAGCGGCGCCGCCGTGTTCTGGAGGCGGATGTCGTCGCCCGGACCGCGCGGGTCGGCCGGGGCGGCTGGGCGGCGGTGCTCGACGCGCTGCGGCCCGGCACCCGCTGGCTCGGCGACAGCCGCCTCCAGATCAACCTGAACCCGTACCCGCCGCGCGACCTGTCCGGGGCCGAGCTGGCCCTCGTGCCCATCACCCCGCAGCGGCAGGGGTGGGTGGCGTGGGAGGAACCGGAGCGGTACGCGGTGGTCTACCCGTGCACGGGCGCCCTCGCGGACGACGGTGCGCGGACCGTCCCCGCGGCGCTCGGCGCGCTGCTCGGCCCGGCCCGCGCGGGTGTGCTGGTCCTGCTGGGCTCCCCGATGAGCACCAGCCAGCTGGTGGGGGTGACCGGTCAGGCCCTCGGCTCGGTCGGGCGGCACCTGCGGGTCCTGCTGGACGCCGGCCTGGTGGAGCGACGCCGGTCGGGCCGGTCGGTGCTGTACTCACGGACGGCGGCCGGGGAGGTCCTGGTCGAGGCCGCGGCCGGGGAGGCGGCCGGGGAACCCGTCACCGGGCGGGGCTAGCATCCGGGCATGACGACCTCAGAGAACGCGCGCAGCAGCGAAAGCCTCCCCCTCGACGTCGCGGTCGACGCCCTCCAGGGCGGGTCCGCCGACCTCTCCCAGTACGCGGGCCGGGTCGTACTGGTGGTCAACGTGGCCTCCAAGTGCGGGCTCACCCCGCAGTACGCCGGTCTGGAGCGGCTGCACGAGCGGTACGCGGAGCAGGGCTTCACCGTGCTGGGCGTGCCCTGCAACCAGTTCATGGGCCAGGAGCCCGGCTCCTCCGACGAGATCGCCGAGTTCTGCTCGGCGACGTACGGCGTCACCTTCCCGATGACCGAGAAGGTCGAGGTCAACGGGGAGGGCCGGCACCCGCTGTACGACCGCCTGACCGGCTTCGCCGACGCCGAGGGGCACAGCGGGGACATCCGCTGGAACTTCGAGAAGTTCCTGATCGGGCGGGACGGCAAGGTGGCCGCCCGGTTCGCTCCGCAGACCGAGCCGGAGGCGGCCGAGGTCGTGGCGGCGGTGGAGGCCCGGCTGGCGGGCTGATCGACCGGCCCGGAACTGCCGACGGGCCGTTTGACCTTCCCCTTGGGTCAGGCCCGAGCGTCGTCGTCGCCGGGCGGAGAAGCCGTCCGGCGACGGAGGATGACGACGTGGACGATGCGCGCGACGACGGGTTGCTGACCATCGGGGCGTTCGCCGAGAGGGCCCGGCTGTCGGCCAAGGCCCTCAGGCTGTACGACCGGCTGGGCCTGCTGGTGCCCGCCCGGGTGGACGAGGCCACCGGCTACCGCTACTACCGCGCCGGCCAGGCGGAACGCGCCCGGCTGGTGGCGCTGCTGCGCCAGCTGGACATGCCGCTCGCGCGGGTCGCGGAGGTGGTCCGCGCGGACGGGCCCCGGGCCTCCGCCCTGCTGGACGCCTACTGGGCGGAAGTGGAGGCCCGGGTGGCCGGGCAGCGCACGCTCACCGAGCACCTCCGTGGGCGACTGTCGGGGAGGAGCTCCGAGATGTACGCGAGGTTCGAGGTCGAGACGGTGGACGTGCCCGAGCAGGTGGTGATCACCGAGACCCGGCACACGCTGGCGGCGGAACTGCCGGCGTGGATCGGCGCCTCGCTGGGGCGGCTGGAGGAGGCGGCCCGCGGTTGCGGAGGCGTGACGGCGGCGCCGTACGTCGTCTACCACGCCGAGGTGTCGATGGAGAGCGACGGCCCGGCGGAGTCGTGCGTCCCGGTGGCCGACGAGGCGGCGGCCCGGGCGTGGTGCGAGGAACGCGGACGGGCCTGGCAGACGCGGGTGCGGGTGGAGCCGGCCGGGCGGCTGGCCTACACCCGGATCACCAAGGCGCAGGTGGCGCATCCGCAGATCCTGACCGCGTTCGAGGCGGTGGAGGCGTGGATCGCCGATCAGGGACTGACGGCGGCGGGACCCTGCCGCGAGGTGTACTTCGCCGACTGGGAGGCGGCGGGTCCCGAGGACCCGGTGTGCGACATCGCCTTCCCGGTGAGGTGAGGTGAGACAGAGCCCTCTCGGCAAGGTCGGCGAACTGGTCGAGAGGGCTCCGCCGTCGGTACTGCCGGGCGGTGCGTGGAGTCGTCCTCGGGGTGTTACTCCTTGACCGACCCCACGAACGCGTTCCACGCGTCGGCGGGGAAGGCGAGGACCGGGCCCTCCTGGACCTTGGAGTCACGGACGGCGAGCGCCGCCACGACGGGTGACCGGACCTCGACGCACGCGCCGTTCCCTCCGGAGTAGGAGGACTTGGTCCACGATTCCTGGGCGCCCTGACGAATTGCCATGTCTGCTCCGATGGCGAGTTGCTGAGTGCGGTTTACGCCAATGACGTGTGATCTTTGGCGTGATCGACGCTACTCGCTGACCTTCCCGTACGGAGCAGCCATTCACCCGACCGGATGGCATATTCCAGGCGAGTCTTCCAGTACCGCCAGTCAGGGGTGTAGCATCCGCCCCTTTCTCAGCGCGCGTACTCCTTCGCCACGTCCTCGATGCGCTGGCGCGACTGCTCCACGTTGAGCGCCTGCGCCCGCAGATGCTCGTACATCACCGTGTACTTCTGCACGTCCAGCGCCTTCTCGAGGTACAGGTCGCTGGTCACGCCCTCGATGTAGACCACGCTGGAGTCGGCCGCGTCGGCGAACTCCAGGATCGAGTACTGGCCGTTGATGCCGGGGTGCGCCCCGACGTCGAACGGCAGCACCTGCACGGTGATGTGCGGCAGCTGCGACATCTCGGCGACGTGCTCCAACTGCTCCCGCATCACCTGCCTGCCGCCCACCACGCGGCGCAGGCTGGCCTCGTCGAGCACCACCCACAGCCGCAGCGGGTTGTTCTGGGCGGCGATGCGCTCCTGGCGCCGTATGCGGACCTGCACCCGCTTCTCGATGTCGGCGACCGAAGTCTCCGGCAGGGCGCCCTGGATGAGCGCCTCGGCGTACGCGCGAGTCTGCAACAGCCCGGTGATGATCTGCGGTTCGTAGGTCCGCAGCGACTCCGCGTCGGTCTCCAGGCCGATGTAGACGCTGTACGGGATGTCCCCGAAGGCGTGCCACCAGCCCTGCTGGCGCGAGTCCTTGGCCATCTGCATCAGCGAGTCGACGATCCGCTGGTCCTCGACCTCGTAGACCCCGCACAGGTCGCGGACGTCGCGCTGGCTGATGCTGCGCCTGCCGTTCTCCAGGCGGCTGATCTTCGACTGCGAGACCAGCAGCCGCTCCGCCACCTCCTCTGCCGTCATGCCCTTGAGCTCGCGGAGCCTGCGCAGCTCCTGGCCCAGCCGACGCCGCCTTACGGTGGGATTGACACTCGACGCCACGGAACGTGCACCTCCGGCTGCGTGACTCATACTTGCCACTTTGCGTATCTGCTGCTGAGCAGACTGCCACCAAGGTGGTTTCTACCGCTGGCAAACGGTCCATATGCGCCGCGTACACGCCAGTTCGGAACGCCACCCGTACACATGGCCGCGCGGGGCGGCGGGCCGGGCCGCCGCCCGGGCATGCCGGACGTACGGTCGGTCCCGCCGCCCCGCGCGGACCTGCGGCTCCCGTGACCGGGCTTGGGGACTGGCGGTGCGGCGGTGCGGTACTGCGTGTGCGTCACTGCGGTGCGGTGCGGCTCAGTGGGCCACCGCACGCGCCATGGATCCGTGGCGTGGTTGCGCCGGAACACCGCGGGCGGGTTCCGGAGCGGGCCTGCCACCCGGTCCGGCGGCCTGTCGGCCGGCCGGTGCGGCCGGAGCGCGGCGTGGCTGCGCTCCCGCGCCGTTCTGAACGTCCATCACCGCGTGCGCCACCAGGCCGCCCATGGGGTCGTGCCTGATGAGGTCCCGCAGGCGGGACCGCGACGAACGTCCTTCGTTGCCCGGGTAGAGGTGCTTGCCGAGACCGACCGCGTGGGCCAGCGCGGCGAGCGCCGCGGTCCGCGGATCCGGCGGAACGCCGGTGCGGATCGCCGAGTCGAGGCGGGCCTTGATCTCCCTGCTGATCGCCGTGTCGGTCGCCTGGTAGCGAGTCGTCGGCAGCACCCCGCACATCTGGCCCTCCACGGCATGCACCATGCCGCATCGCTCCAGATGCGAGAGGTAGGTCTGGCGCAGCCCCAGGCGGGGCCCGCCAATCCAGTTGACCGCCCGTACGGGAGCGCCACGCCTTCGCAGCAACTCCAACGCGCAGTCCAGTGTTGGATCTCCTGTCGGCCGTGGTGCCACCACGGCGATACGATCCCCGTCTGGGGCTATCCGTCCGGCCAGCGCCAGCTCGACCAGCTGCGCTCCGGCCAGACCCAGGTCGAGCGACTGCGGCTGTGCGGTGGTACCCGTGGTCGGGTCCAACGCCAGCAGCAGAAGCTCCTCCGGAAGTGTTCTGCGGCTCCTGCCCATCCATGCCTCCCCGCGTGGATGAGAGACAGGGTGACCCCTCTCACATTGGTCTGTCGAGGGTGCGTGACCTGTTTGTAGTGGAACCAGTAGGTATGTCGTTCTCGTCTTCCGCGTGGGTTCCCCCCGTACACAGGACACTGGTAAATGGTTTCGGTACGGGATCGGCAGCGCGCACAGCACGTGCGGCGCATGGAGGAGGCATCGGTGGCGGGCGAGTCCCCCGACAGGTCGAAGCAGCGCGAGTCGTCGGAAGAACCGACGTCGGGGAGCGCGGGTCCGGTTCCCGAGGCCAGGACCGAGGCGAGCGAACGGCGTGATCCGCGGCTGGCGGTGTCGCGGGAGGACGCGAAGTCCTCGGCGTCCGCCGGGTCCGACGGCGCGGAGCGCCCGCGCGGGGGCGTCGACACGGCGACCCGGGTGCTGTCGGTCCGCGAGACGGAGACGGAAGCGGAGTCGGACGAGGTGGAGGAGGCGGGGTCCGCCGAGGAGGAGCCGGCCGAGGAAGCCGAAGGCTCCGGGACGTCCGAGGCGACCGAGGCGACCGACGAGGCGGTGTCCGCCGACGACGACGCCCGGGACGACGAGGGCGACGAGGGCGACGAGGCTGAAGCGTCCGGCGCCTCCGACGCCTCGGAGGGCTCCGACGAAGCGGATACGCCGGAGAAGTCCGAGAAGCCGGACTCGCCCGCTACGTCTACCGCACCCGAGGAAGCGGACGACGCCGGGGACGATGCCACCCCCGGCGGCGGACGCCTGCGGGACGCCGTCGCCGCATGGGTGGCGACCGCGGACGAGCGGGCCGCCGCCAACGCACGCCTGGAGGCCCCGGAAGCGGACGAGGCCACCGAGGGCGCCCAGAAGGACGCCGAGGCCCCCCAGGAGGCCCCGGAGGCCGACGAGAAGCCCTCCGGCGCCCCCGCGGAGGACGCGCGTCCGGTCGACCAGCCCACCGCCGTGTTCCAGACGCGGCCCGCCAAGCCCCCCGTCGACCAGCCCACGACGATGCTGAAGCTGGGCGATGTCGCCCCGCCCCGCAAGAAGTCCGACAAAGACGACAAAGACACCAAGGTCGGCGAGGACGCTGAGGCGGACAAGGGGAACAAGGCCGACGACCCGCGCGACGCCGAGCGGACCAGCAAGTTCGTGGCGTTGCGTCACCTCGACGACCCGGCGACGCGCAAGCCGCCGGGCGCCCCGAAGGCACCCTCCGAGCCCGCCGGGCCCGCCGAGCCGCCGCGGGTCCCCCGCAACGCCCCCACCGCCAACGTGCAGCAGGTCGGCCCCGAGCGGACGACACAGCAGCCGCTGCCGCCGAAGCCGCCGCTGGACCTGCTGGCCGAGCTGACCAACACCCCGCCGCCCCCGGAGACCCCGCTGCGGACGACGGTGCGCCGGGTCAAGATCTGGACGCCGCTGGTCGTCCTGCTCCTGATCGTCTTCGCGGTGGCGCAGTCGATGCGCCCGCTGCCCGCGCCGACCCTGGACCTCACGGCCGAGGACAGCTTCACCTTCGAGGGCGGCAAGCCGCAGATCCCGTGGCCGTCCAGCGGGCAGGCCGCGCTCGACGTGCAGGGCATCGGCACCTTCGGCTCGTCCGGCGACCAGAAGCCCGTACCGATCGCGAGCGTGGCCAAGGTCATGACCGCGTACGTCATCCTGCGCGAGCACCCGCTCAAGAGCGGCGCCGAGGGCCCGAAGATCGAGATCGACCAGGCCGCCGAGGACCAGTCGCAGGCCGGCCAGGAGTCGACGGTCAACGTCTTCGCGGGCGACTCGATCTCGCAGCGCGAGGCCCTGGAGAGCATCCTCATCGCGTCCGCGAACAACGTGGCGCGACTGCTCGCCCGCTGGGACGCGGGGTCCGAGAAGGCGTTCGTCGAGAAGATGAACGCCACCGCCGAGGACCTCGGCATGACCAACACCACGTACACCGACCCGTCGGGCCTGAACAACACCACCGTGAGCACCGCCGTGGACCAGGTGAAGCTGGCCAAGGCGGCGATGACGGAGCCCGCGTTCCGCGAGGTCGCGGCGATGATGTCCTACGACGACTACAAGGGCGTCAACCACTCCAACTGGAACCACCTGGTCGGCCACAACGACGTCGTCGGCATCAAGACCGGCACCACCACCTCCGCGCTCGGCAACCTCGTCTTCGCGGCCAAGAAGGACGTCGACGGCGAGACCCGGACCATCGTCGGTGCCGTGGTGCGGCAGCCGGCGGGCGGCGCGGACAACACCATCCTCGGTGCCGCGCTGGACTCCAGCGACAAGCTGATCCGGGCCGCGCAGGACACCCTGGAGTCGTCGACGATCGTGAAGAAGGGCAGCGTCGTCGGGTACGTCGACGACGGCCTCGGCGGCCGCACGCCGGTCGTCGCCACGCAGGACGTCAAGGCGGTCGGCTGGGCCGGGCTGACCGTGAAACTGACGTTCAAGGCGGACGAGGTGCCGCACACGGCGAAGGCCGGGACGAAGGTCGGCACCCTCGCGGTCGGCGACGGCGGCAGCAGCGGCGCGGTGAAGGTGCCGGTCGCCCTGCGGGACGACCTCGCCGAGCCCGGCTTCACGGACAAGCTCACCCGCGTGGGCTGACGCCGGGCCCGGCCCGGGCCCGGCCGAAGCCTCCACGCCCCCGTGGCCGACCGGCCGCGGGGGCGTGCGCGTGGGGCGCCGAAAGTGAGGAAGCCACGGTGCGGGCGTGCGTGCTAGCGTCACGAAACGGGGCAGGTCGCCGGTCGCCGGAACGGGACACGGCCCAAAGCAGAAGACGGGACACGGGGAGTGCCTTCAGGTGGCCACTGCGGAGCCGACACGCGCCGACGACGCCGATTCGGGCCCGGGAGCCGGCCCGCGACCACGCGTACCCGCGCCGCGCGGGGAGGGCGACGGCCGTGACCCCGAACGCACGGACGCGCAAGGGCCCCACGAGGACCGCCCGCAGGCGCCGTCCCCGATGAACGCCGCGTTCCACGCCGTGCGCGAGCGCATGCTGCGCCACCCCGTGCTGTCCGTGACCGTCCTGGCCGGCGTCCTCCACGTCGTCTGGTTCTTCACGTTCGCGAACAGCGGCGGCGACCTCGCGGCACAGGACGCGTGGTCGGAGTTCGTCGGCCGGCACCCGGACTCGGCGTACAACCTCGCCTGGTACGGCGGCATGCACCCGGTGTCGTACAGCGTGGTCTCGCCGTACCTGATGTCGGTGCTCGGCGTGCGGACCACGATGATGATCGCGGGCACGGTGTCGGCGGGCCTGCTGACGATGATCCTGATCCGCAGCCGCGTGGTGCGCAATCCGCTGTGGGCCTCGCTGGCGGGGCTGTTCGGGCTGCTGGGCAACGCCGCGTCGGGCCGGGTGACCTTCGGCCTCGGCATGATGTTCGGCCTCGGCGCGGTCGCCGCGGTCTTCTGCTGGCCCTACCGCTGGCGCTACGAGCGCTGGGCCAAGGGCCTGTGCGCGGCGCCGCTGGCCGCGCTGTCCACGATGGCGTCGCCGGTCTCGGGTCTGTTCGTGGGCCTGGTGGCGGTCGCGCTGTTCCTCCAGAAGCGGCGGCCGGGGGCCTGGTCGCTGGGGCTGGCCCCCGCGGCGGTCGTGGCGCTGTCGGCCTGGCTGTTCCCCTTCTCCGGCACGCAGCCGATGTCCTTCGGTTCGGCGGCCCTGCCGGTCCTGTACGCGGGCCTGGTCTACGCGTTCGTGCCGCGCACCTGGACCACCGTGCGGATCACCTCGGCGGTCTACGGCCTGGCCGTGCTGCTGGTCTGGGTGATCAGCTCGCAGATCGGCTCCAACATCACGCGCCTGGCGATGCTCTTCGCCGGGGTGGCACTGGTGGCGGCGCTGCCGTTCACGGTGCCGAAGTCGCGCAAGTGGTACGCGCTGGTGGTCTCGCTCGTCGGCTTCGTGGCCTGGATCGGCTTCAAGTCGGCCGACGACGTCATCCACACGACGCCGGCCGCCTCGTGGGCGCGGGAGCTGGCGCCGCTGGTCAACGAACTCCAGGAGGTCGGCGCCGAGCGCGGCCGGGTCGAGGTCGTCCCGGCCCGCTCCCACCGTGAGGCTTCGGCGCTGGCGCCGTACGTGAACCTGGCCCGCGGCTGGAACCGTCAGGCCGACATGGAGCGCAACCCCCTCTTCTACGACGACACGCTCAACTCGGCGAACTACCACGAGTGGCTGCAGCGCTGGGCGGTGCACTTCGTGGTGCTGCCGAAGGACGAGCCGGACGGGGACGGCGGCGAGCGGGAGCGAGAGCTGGTCCAGCGAGGGCTGCCGTTCCTGAAGCAGATCTGGGGCGACGCCAACTGGCAGCTGTTCCAGGTGACCAACCCGACCCCGCTGGCGGAGCCCCACGCGGAGGTCCAGCGCGCCGAGCAGGGCGAGTGGACGATCGACGTGAAGGAGCCGGGCCGGATCCTGGTCCGGGTGCCGTACTCGCCGTGGCTGAGCCTGGTCGACGAGGAGGGCAACAAGCTCCAGCCGCCGCAGGAGACGGAGGCCTCCAAGAACAGCCCCGACGGCACGCCGAAGACGTACGACAACGTGAACGGCTGCGTGACGGAGACCGAGGAGACCGCCGAGGGCGACAAGTGGACGCTGCTGCTCGCCCCCGAGGCGGGCACGTACCGGCTGGCCGCGCCGTACGGACTGCAGCGCGGTACGCCGTGCCCGGAGGAGCTGAGGTAAGCCTCTGGGGGAAGGACTCTCGGCGTTCATGTAGGTGAACCGAGGTCAGCAAGCCGAACATTTTTACTCCCTCTTGACCTTCCCCTTCCTTGTCGTGCCCGCGTCGACGCAACCACGATGAGCGGGCACTTCGCGCCCTGCCTCGCCCCTACCCGCCCCTACCCCGCTCGTGCGAAGTGCCAACCAGCTGAGCGGAGTTCACAAGGCGGACCCCGGAAGGGGGCACATGAACGGTCTCGACTGGTCCGTGCTCATCGGCTACTTCGCCGTCATGGTGGCGATCGGCGTGTGGTCGCACAAACGCGTGGACGACGTGAGCGACTTCTTCACGGCCGGGGGCAAGATGCCCTGGTGGCTGTCCGGCATCTCGCACCACATGTCCGGCTACAGCGCGGTGATGTTCACCGGCTACGCCGGCATCGCCTACACCTACGGCGTCACCTCGTTCGTGACATGGTCGTTCCCCATCGCGCTCGGCATCGCCATCGGCTCCAAGCTGTTCGCGCCGCGCATCAACCGGCTGCGCTCACGGCTGCACGTGGCCTCGCCGCTGGAGTACCTGAAGAACCGGTACAACCTGCCCACCCAGCAGGCGCTGGCCTGGTCCGGCATGCTGCTGAAGATCGTGGACGTGGCCGCGAAGTGGGCGGCCATCGCCACCCTGCTGTCCGTCTTCACCGGCATCAGCCTCAACCAGGGCATCCTGATCACCGGCGTCATCACGGGCATCTACTGCACGATCGGCGGCCTGTGGGCGGACGCGCTGACCGAGCTGGGCCAGTTCATCATCCAGCTGCTGGCCGGCGTGGCGATGTTCGTGGCCGTGGTGATGAAGCTCGGCGACTACGGCGGCTTCTTCGGCGTCTGGGACGAACCCGCCCTCCAGGGCCACGGGAAACCGCTGGTCGGCCCCTACGGAACGGTGTTCCTGCTGGCCTTCCTCTTCATCAAGCTCTTCGAGTACAACGGCGGCATGCTCAACCAGGCCCAGCGCTACATGGCCACCCGCAACGCCCACGAGGCCACCCGGTCGGCGCGGCTGTCGGCCGTGCTCTGGCTGGTCTGGCCGCTGGTGCTGTTCTTCCCGATGTGGATGTCGCCGCTGCTGGTGGAGTCGCAGAAGCCGGACGGTTCCGACTCGTACGCCCTGATGACCGAGCAGTTGCTGCCGCACGGACTGCTCGGCCTGGTCATCGTCGGCTTCTTCTCGCACACCATGGCCATGTGCTCCTCGGACGCCAACGCCATCGCGGCGGTGTTCACCCGGGACGTGGCCCCGGTGCTGTCGTCGCGGGCGCGGGAGTGGGGGCAGCGGGCCGGACTGCTGGCGGCGCGGCTGACGACGGTGGTCTTCCTCGGGCTGTCGATGGCGGTGGCGACGCAGGTCGACTCGCCGACGTTCAAGGACATCATCACGGTCGTCATCAAGTGGGTCGCCGGACTGATGGGCCCGATCGCGATCCCGATGATGCTCGGTCTGCTGCGGCCCTTCCGCCGCTCGGGACCGACCGCCGCGCTCACCAGCTGGGGGCTCGGGCTGCTCGCCTTCTGGCTGGTCAACTACCCGATCAGCTGGAACGTGGAGGGCGGGGTGCCGCTGGAGTACCAGGTCTCCATCCCGCTGGCGGTCTCGCTGGTCCTGTACATCGTGGTCGGCTACCTGAAGCCGGAGGACACTCCGGAGCGGCTGGCGATCATCGAGCGCGTCAACACCGACGACGACGGCGACGTGTCCGCCGCGACGGCCGCCATCCCGAAGCCGGCGCCCGGGGTGGGGGACGCGAAGACGGGCAGCAAGGTGGGCGACTAGCCCGGCGCGGACGTCTCCGTCCCCGGCCGGTACCCGTGACTGTGGGTGCCGGCCGGGGGCGTCGGGCTCAGTGCACTTCCTGGATCCGGATCTGGTTGCCGGCCGGGTCGCGGAAGGCGCAGTCCCGGATGCCGTACGGCTGCTCGGTCGGTTCCTGGACGATCTCGGCGTTCCCGGCGCGCAGCTTCTCGAAGGTGCCGTCGAGGTCCTTGGTGGCGAGCAGCAGCCACCCGTAGGTGCCCTTGGCCATCATCTCGGTGATGGTCCGGCGCTCGGCCTCGGTGATCCCGGGGTCGGCGGCGGGCGGCGCCAGCAGGAGCGAGATGTCCGGCTGACCGGCGGGCCCGACGGTGATCCAGCGCATCGCGCCCTGCCCCACGTCCTGCCGGACCTCGAACCCGAGGACGTCGCGGTAGAACACCAGCGACGCGTCCGGGTCGTCGTGCGGGAGGACGGTGGTGTGAATGCTGATACCCATGCGGGCCACGCTAGCGGGAACGGGGGGTGTGGTCAGTCCTTGCTCTTCCGCCGTTTCTGATCACGGAAGAAGGACCAGGTGGCCACCCCCACGACCACCACGAGAATGATCGTCGTGGCGAGGGGGCTTCCTTTGACTCCCGTTCCCATCGCCAACAGGGGCAGTTCCATGCCGGATCCTTTGGTCGTCGTCTGTGGAGGGGCGGAAGCCGACTGCCGTCACTTGTCGCCTCTGCTCCTCCTCCGCAGCGAGACGACCGCGAAGATGAGGAGGCCGACGGCGATGACGGCGACCGTCACGCCGACGCTTCCTCCGATCGCGGCGCCGGATCGAGCGAGTGTCGACGTCATGCGGTGTCCTTCATCTGACCGACGAATGCCGCGAGTGAAATCATTTCGAGCCTCCGCACTCCTGGGGACGGGTGGCGTGTGGTCAGTGCTCGCGGTGCGCTTGCCCGCTGAGTGCGCGGCGGCTTCGCCGGCGTCTCCGTCGCCGGCGAAGCCCATGTCGTGATGGAGACCGAAGCCCCCCGGAAGATGGCGTGTTGCGTGAGATCCACACACCGACGACGAGGGACTTCGTCACGTCACCGCACCTGGCCAGCCCATCCCATCCCGGCCGGGGACAGGATGAAAGAGGGCCAGTCAGAGCGTCTGTTACTTCTTTTCACGCTTGCGGCGCCAGTAGAGCAGGGCGAATGCCACCACCATGACTATCACTCCGAGGATGACGGTGGCTGCCGCATTGTCCTCGAATCCGGTACCCACTACCGCTAGGTTCATTTGCCGAGTCCCTGGAAGGTGGACTGAAGGATGCCCGGCTGCACCAGCGGACGGTCCTTGCCCGCGACGCCGATGGGTGTGCTCTCGGGCGCCGTGGTCTTCCCCACCGGGGAGGCCGTCGGCCGGGGCGGGGCCGGTTCAGCGGCCGGCGAGGCCGCTGCGTTGGCAGGTATCAGGGCAGCCAGGAGCGCTGCCCCGGCGGCCGAGGCGACCATGGCGGTCGCGGTGGAACGTCTGCCGCGTCTGGTCCACGGGCTTTCGGGCATGGGGGAGCGCATGAGGAACTCTCCTTGGATTGATCGGGCGTCAGAGCCGGGGATGTGAGGAGCGGGTCCCAGCGGGTGGCAGCCGGTGGGCGGCGGCCACCCGCACTCGTGCCGCGTCAGCAGCGCTTGGACGTCCTGGCGGCGTAGCTGCCCGGCTCACTGGCGACGGTCAGGGTGCCGTCCCCCGAGGTGCAGTCGTCGACAGTGTCGGCGCCGTTACCCAGAACTCCTGGTTGAGCGAGTCGTATTCGCGGCGCACGCCCAGCAGCGTGGAGCGATCGTAGGACCACACTCCGACCTGCAGATCAAACTTGATCTGCTTGTCCAGGAAGGACTTCCACACCCACACGTAGCCGTAGTTCTCGTCGCACTCCGGCGAGTAGAACTGCTTCACCGAGGCGATCTTCTCCGTCCCTCGGTAGGCGTACGACGTGGTGCCGATCTGATACGCGTCCGCGCAGACGCCGGCCTCCAACGCCCGGACGGACAAGGGGTTTCCGGCCTCCGACGGGGCGTTGGCCGCGGCGAGGGCCGGAGCGTCTACGGGAGCGGGGCGCGGCCCCGTACCGGCGGACGCCGTCCCCGCTGCGGCCAGCGTCAGAGCGAAAGCCCCCGACGCGGCGGCCGCACACGCAAGCGATCTGAGACTCTTTCGGGCACGCGAAAGCCGCGCACCTTTGGTGCGTCGGATCAAGGCTTCCCCCCACAGGAAGACAGACCTCGCAGACCCCAGTGGTCACGAGGAAGCCACAACCTGTCACACAGGACACACAACTTGACCCCCGTGCCCTCGAACATACGAACTAGGCGGGCCAGAACAAGCCCCTCCGCATAGCGCTTTTTCGGGCAGGCCGAAGCGGTGTCATCTGGACACGCGTGGGCGGGCGCGGGCCGCGCCTCGGCAAAGCGACGGTAAACCGCGACCGAAAGTGTTCGTGCGCATGCCGTCTGTTCGCCGGAAGCCGGGGCATACGGAAGCACACAGAAGCCGGACCCGAGGTGGGGAGAGAGCGATGACGAACTTCAGCAACAGCGCGTCTGCCGCAGGCTCGCGTACCAACGGACTTGCCGTCGCCGGTCTCGCGTGCGGCGTCGTCGGCATCTTCATCCTGAACATCGTGCTCGGACCGCTGGCCATCGTCTTCGGTGCCGTCGGCCTGCGGCAGGCCGGGGCGAAGGGCGGTGCCGGGATGGCGAAGGCCGCCATCGCACTCGGCGTCGTCGACGTGGTGCTCTTCATCGTGCTGATGGCCGTGGCCGCTTCGAGCGGCGGTTTCAGCTGGTACGTGGGCGGCTGACGCCCGAACCGGCCGGCCAGGGGCTCCGCGCAGGTATTCCCTGCGCGGAGCCCCTCGCGTTGGGCGGGGCTACGCGCGCGGGTAGCGGGCCAGCCAGCCCGGGGACGAGCCCGCCGGGCCGTGCAGGGCGGGGCCCTGGGTCATCTCCATGGCGAAGTCGTCGGCCAGTTCGAGCAGGGTGGCCCGGCCCTCCAGCTCGGCCAGCCAGGCCGGGGGCAGGGCCGTCTCGCCGTGCAGCGCGCCGAGGAGGCCCCCCGTGAGGGCGCCGGCCGCCGCGGAGGGGCCGTCGTGGTTCACGGCGAGCCGCAGTCCGTGCCGTACGTCCTCGCCGACCAGGGCGCAGTACACCGAGGCGGCGACCAGTCCCTCCGCCGTGCCCTCGCCGATCAGCTCGGTGACCCGCGCCGGGGTCGGCAGCCCCTGCCGTACCGCGCCCAGCGCGTGCTGGAGCGCCTCGGTCACGGGTGGGTGTCCCGGCCGGGCGACGAGCAGGGCGAGGGCGCGCTGCACCGCCGCGTCCAGGCTCTCCCCCCGCGCCAGCCCGTGCACGATCACGGCGTACGCGCCCGCCGCCAGGTAACCGGTGGGGTGCCCGTGGGTCTGCGCCGCGCACTCCACGGCGAGCTGCGCGACCAGCTGCGGCTCCCAGCCGACCAGCAGGCCGAAGGGCGCCGATCGCGCCGCCGCCTCGGGCCCGCGCTCACCGGGGTTCTTGGGCGCCTCCGGCGTCCCCATGGTCTCGTCCCCGAGCCCGAGCAGCAGCGCCTTGGGGGCGTCGCGGCGGACGTACAGCCACTCCTCGTGGGCCAGCCAGCCGTCGTCCTTGCGCCGCAGGTCGGGACCCCAGTCGCGCTGGGTGGCGGCCCAGCGCCGGTAGGCCCGGTGCAGGTCGGTCGGGGGATGCCAGGCGCCGGTGTCCCGCCGTACCTGGGCCCGTATCAGCCCGTCCACGGAGAACAGGGTGAGCTGGGTGAGGTGGGTGACCGCGCCGCGCCGACCGTAGGCGGGGGCCAGATCGGTGAGCCCCTCCGCGCCGTGCGCTTCCCGGATCCCGTCGAGGTCCAGCCCGTCGACGGGCGCGCCGAACGCGTCCCCGACGGCCACGCCGAGCAGCGTCCCGCGCACCCGGCTGCGGAAGTCCTGCTGCTCGGCACGCCCCCAGACGGCACCGGCTGTCGCGCCCACCAGGACCTCCCTTCGGCATCGACTTGGTCCGTACGTACGACGCCCAGCACTGTATTCGAAGGGAGAGGGTCGGTTCAGGGGCGGAACGGTGTGGAAACGTTCACGTCACCCCGCACGTCTCCCGGCAGCAGCGCACGAAGTCCTGGACGACGGGGTTGTCGTCGTCGGCTGGGGCCCAGGCGACCCCGACCGTGCTGGGACTCACTGAGCCGACGGGACGGTAGACGACGCCGGGGCGGATGTAGAAGCGGGCCGCCGACTCGGGGGCGAGGGCGATGCCGTATCCGCTGGCGATGGCGGTGAGCCAGTCGTCCGGCTGCTCGGTGACGGCGCCGACGCGCACCGGGTGGCCGTCGCGCTCGTCGGCGGCCAGCCAGTGCTCGCGCCACGGGCCCGTCCCCGGCGGGGCCGCCACGAAGGGTTCGTCCCACAGTTCGCGGAACTCGATCGTCTCCCGTCCGGCCAGGGGGTGTGACTCGGGAAGCGCCACCCAACGGGGCTCGCTGAACAGCTCCACCACGCGCAGCGCTTCCTGCCCCGGAAACGGCAGCCGCACGAGGGCGACGTCGACGTCCGCGTCGGCGAGCCCGGCGGACGGGTTCGACCAGGCGGCCTGCCGCATCTCGGCCCGCCAGCCCGGCCGGCGCAGGGCGAAGGCCGCGATGATCGGCTGCGTCGCCTCGTTGGCGGCGCTGGCGAGGAACCCGACCCGCAGCACGCGCGCCGCCCGGCTCGCCGCGGACCTGGTCTCCCGCAGCGCCCCTTCCCACCCGGCCAGCAGGGCTGGCACCCGCTCGGCCAGCGCCCGCCCGGCCGCGGTGAGCGTCATACCGGTCCGCGACCGCGTGAACAGCTCCACGCCGAGCCCGGCCTCCAACTGCCGGATCTGCTTGGTCAACGCGGGCTGGGACACGTACAGCCGCTCGGCGGCCCTGGTCAGGGTCCCTTCCTCCGCCACGGCCGCGAAGTACCGCAGCAAGCGGGTGTCGACATCCATGCCACCAGGTTATAGACGCAGGTATTGGACGTCGCGACGGGCGGCGGTGAGGCTGGATCCAGAGGGGGACGAGGAAGGAATTCGACTCGCCCGGAAGGAGCGCCCGTGTTCACCGCCTACGTGGCCGTCACCGTCGTCGCGCTCGTCGCCAACGCCGGGATCGCCGTCGCGGACCTGCTGCGGGCCCGTTTCGTCCTCGCCAACTCGGCCGAGGTGGGCGTCCCCGCGGCATGGCTCCCGTGGCTGGTCGGCCTCAAGCTCGCCGGAGCCGCCGGGCTTCTCCTCGGCCTGTTCGGCGCCCGGCCCCTCGGCATCGCCGCGGGAATCGGCCTCGCCCTCTTCTTCGTCGGCGCGGTCGCCGCGCACGTCCGCGCGCGGGTCTTCCACAACATCGCGTTCCCGCTCGGCTACCTGGCGCTGAACAGCTTGGCGCTCGGCCTGACGTTGGCCGTGTGAACCGGTCCCACACCGGGCGGGCTCGCTGTCGAAGGGCCACGCGCTACGCCACCGCGTACCCCCCGGCACGGCCCTCACGGCAGTCACGGCACCGCCCCGGTCGCTGGGCGCGGAAGGCGCGTTCGCAGCCGTCGCAGGTCTGGAGGGGGTCGGGGAGGCGTGGGC
>NZ_QHJH01000065.1 GCF_003947455.1 Streptomyces sp. WAC 04229
TTCCTACGGCGCCTTCGTCAAGCTCGCCCTGGCCGTCCTCGTCGTCCGCCTCCTCTTCACGACGGTCCTCGGCTCCCCCATCCCCGGCACCCACACCCTCGTCACGCTCCCCGAAGTCCCCCTCCCCGACTGGGCGCAGGGCATCCGGCTGGGCGGCCGGGTCACCGCGGAGGGCCTCGCCTTCGCCCTGTACGACGCGATGAAGCTCGCCACGCTCCTCATCTGCGTCGGCGCCGCGAACGCCCTCGCCAACCCCTCCCGCCTCCTCAAGTCCCTCCCCGGCGCCCTGTACGAGATGGGCGTCGCCGTCGTCGTCGCCCTCACCTTCGCGCCGAACCTCATCGCCGACGTCCGGCGCCTGCGCGCCGCCCGCCGCCTCCGGGGCCGCCCCGACAGCGGCGTACGGGGCCTGCTCCAGGTCGGACTCCCGGTACTGGAGGGCGCCCTGGAGCGCTCGGTCGCCCTGGCCGCCGCGATGGACGCCCGCGGCTACGGCCGTACCGCCCAGGTCCCCACCGCCGTCCGCCGTACCACCGCCGCCCTCACCCTGGGCGGCCTGCTCGGCGTCTGCGCGGGAACGTACGGGCTGCTGACCGCCGCGGGCGGCACGTACGGCATCCCCGTCCTCGTCGTCGGCGTCGCCGCCGCGCTCGCGGGCCTGTGGCTCGGCGGACGGCGCACGGTCCGCAGCCGCTACCGCCCGGACCGCTGGGGCGCCCGCGCCTGGCTGGTGACCGGCTCCGGCGTGGCGGTCGCGGCGGCGCTGTTCCTCGCCGCCGCCCGCGACCCGGCGGCGCTGCACCCGGGCGTGGTCCCGCTGGTCGCGCCGTCGCTCCCGCTGTGGCCGGCCGCCGCGATCCTCGTCGGCCTGCTCCCGGCGCTCCTCACCCCCGCACCCGAGACCGCCGCGAAGGAGCCGTCGTGATCCGCTTCGAGAACGTGTCGGTCACGTACGACGGAACGACCGAACCCACCGTCCAGGGCGTTGACTTCGAGGTCCCGGAGGGCGAACTGGTCCTCCTCGCGGGCCCGTCCGGCGTCGGCAAGTCCACCGTCCTCGGCGCGGTCGGCGGCCTCGTTCCGCACTTCACCGGCGGCACGCTGCGCGGCCGGGTCACCGTGGCCGGCCGCGACACCCGCACCCACAAGCCGCGTGAACTGGCCGACGTGGTCGGCACGGTGGGCCAGGACCCGCTCTCCCACTTCGTGACGGACACCGTCGAGGACGAGCTGGCCTACGGCATGGAGTCGCTGGGCCTGGCCCCCGACGTGATGCGCCGCCGGGTCGAGGAGACCCTCGACCTCCTGGGCCTCTCCGACCTCCGCGCCCGCCCCCTCGCCACGCTCTCCGGCGGCCAGCAGCAGCGGGTCGCCATCGGCTCGGTACTCACCCCGCACCCCGACGTGCTGGTCCTGGACGAGCCGACGTCCGCCCTGGACCCCGCCGCCGCCGAGGAGGTCCTGGCCGTCCTCCAGCGCCTCGTGCACGACCTCGGTACGACGGTCCTGATGGCCGAACACCGCCTGGAGCGGGTCATCCAGTACGCCGACCAGGTCGTGCTGCTTCCGGCCCCGGGTGCCGCGCCGGTGCTCGGCACCCCCGCGGACGTGATGGCCGTGTCCCCGGTGTATCCGCCGGTGGTGGGCCTCGGCAGGCTGGCCGGCTGGTCCCCGCTGCCGCTGACGGTCCGCGACGCCCGCCGCCGCGCGGCCCCGCCACCGCGCTCGCCGCCGAGCGGGCCCGGCAGACGCGGATGGCCGTGGTCGGGCCGGTGACCGAGCGGTGGGCGCCCGAGCAGGCCGGGCCGGTGCACGAGAACTGGCAGCTGGCCGCGCCCATCGGCCCCGCCACCGACCTGTGGGCGCTGGGCGCGCTGCTCTACCGCGCCGTGCAGGGGCACGCGCCCTACCCCGAGGAGTCCACCGCCGAGCTGGTGCAGATCGTGTGCGCGGAGCCCCCGGCGTTCGCCGAGGAGTGCGGCCCGCTGCGGCCGGTCGTGGAGTCGCTGCTGCGTCAGGACCCCACCGAGCGCATCGACTTCGAGGAACTGCGCGGCTGGCTGCGCTCCCTCGTGCGCTCCGCGCCCGAGCCCGAGGCCGGCCTGCACGTCGTCTCGGCCCCGCCCGCCGAGACCGCGCACAGCCGGCTGCCCATCGTGCGCCGCCGCGGCGAGCTGGTGCGCCGGCGCCGGGCCGGACTGCCCGCGCACCACGGCCGCCACAAGCGGGGCCGCGCGGAACCCGCCCGCTCGCCGCGCAGCCTCGGCCGGACCCTGCTCCTGCTGATACTGCTCGCCCTCGCCGGAGCCGTCGCGTACGCCATGTTCTTCCTGCCGAAGAACGACACGCGCGACTCCGGCGCCGCCGACCGCACCGGCACCGCCGGTGACGCGAGCCAGGCGCCGCCCGCCGGATCGCCGGACGTCAGCAGCGAGCCCCGGCCCGAGCAGACGTCCCCGGAGTCCACCCCCGGCGGCTCCGAGACCGACGGCGGCTCCACCGAGACGCAGTCGAACGTCGCCGACGGGTTCACCCTGCGCAAGGACCCGGAGGGCTTCCGCGTCGCCGTCGCCGAGGACTGGACCCGCACCCCCCGCAACGGCAGCGGCCAGGTCGTTTACGGCAAGGGCGACTTCGAGCTGCTCGTCGTACCGGGCCGCGACCGCAGCTCCGAGTTCGGCGACGACCCGATGGTCTACCAGCGCGACAGCGAACCCGAGTTGGCTCCCTACCGTGCCTCCAGCTGGGCCACGTCCAGCGGGCTGAAGACCATCGAGGTCGGTGGACGGACCATGGCGGAGGGCCAGTTCACCTGGACCGGCGCGGGCGGCGAGCTGTTCGTGCGCAACGTCGCCGTCCTCATCGACGGCCGCTACCACGTGGTCCAGGTGCGGGGTCCGGAGGCCGAGCGGGACGAGGTGAGCCGGCTCTTCGAGCAGGCGTCGGCGACCTACCAGTACACGCGCTGACCGCAGTTCGCCCCGATGGTTGCCTCCCGTCACGGAAAGCGACAACCGTCACAGAGCGGTTTCCATGCGACCCCAGCCGTTCCCCGGGAGGGGGCCGGTCCCTAGTCTGGCCCTGACAAGACCATTGCGGGGCAACGTGAATCAGATGCAGGGCCGGCTCGTGGCGGGCCGTTACCGGCTCGGGGACACCATCGGCAGCGGCGGCATGGGCCGGGTGTGGCGCGCACACGACGAGGTGCTGAACCGGACCGTCGCCATCAAGGAGTTGACCGCCGCGCTCTACGTCTCCGAGAGCGACCAGGCGATCCTGCTGGCCCGCACCCGGGGCGAGGCGCGCGCGGCGGCGCGGATCAACCACTCGGCCGTCGTCACCGTGCACGACGTACTCGAACACGACGGCCGGCCCTGGATCGTGATGGAGCTGGTCGAGGGCCGGTCGCTGGCCGACGCGGTCAAGGAGGAGGAGCGGGTCGAGCCGCGCGAGGCGGCCCGTATCGGCCTGTGGGTGCTGCGCGCCCTGCGCGCCGCGCACACCGCCGGCGTCCTGCACCGCGACGTCAAACCGGGCAACGTCCTGCTCGCCGACGACGGCCGCGTCCTGCTCACCGACTTCGGCATCGCGCAGATCGAGGGCGACACCACCATCACCCGGACCGGTGAGGTCGTCGGCTCCGTCGACTACCTCGCGCCCGAGCGCGTGCGGGGCCACGACCCCGGCCCCGCCTCCGACCTGTGGGCGCTCGGCGCGACGCTGTACACGGCGGTGGAGGGCAGATCGCCGTTCCGCCGCACCTCACCGCTCACCACCATGCAGGCCGTGGTCGAGGAGGAGGCGGGCGAGCCCCGGTACGCCGGCCCGCTCGCGCCCGTCATCAGCGCGTTCCTGCGCAAGGACCCGGAGACGCGGCCCGACGCGACCGAGGCCGAGTACCTGCTCGCCCAGGCGGCCGAGGGACGGCGGCCGGACGCGGCCCAGGCGTACGTGCCGACCACGAACCACACCGGCCCGGTGCGGCAGGGCGACACCCTGCACCACGCGACGCCGGGCACACCCACCGCGACGCCGTACCCGCCGGTGACCGGACCCACCGCGGCCGTCGGCCACCCCGCGACGGGCCACACGGCACAGGCGTACGGGACGGGCGCCGTGCCGCCGGGAGCCGTACCGCCGGGCCACCCGCACGCCGCGCCGTCCGGAGCCCCCGCCCCCCGGCGCCGTCGGCCGGGCCGGCTGCGCACGGTCGCCCTGGTCGTCGCCGTCGCCGCCCTCATCGGCGCGGGCACCGCCGTCCTGCTGCAACAGCGCGACGGCGGCGGCACCGAGGCCGGGCCGGAGCCCACCGCGCCCACGTCCTCCCCGCCCTCGGGGTCCCCCACCAACGACAACGGCTCCGGCGGATCCGTCCCGGACAACTGGAAACGCAGAGACGACCCGTTGGGTTTCAGCCTCTACCTGCCCAATAACTGGCAGCGGGAGGCCTTCGGTGACGAGGGCGAACTCAGACAGGCCGACTACAGCCCCGACGGCGGCAAGCACCTCCTGCGCGTATCCGTCGACACCGCCCCCGACTACAACGACCCGCACGCGCACCAGCTCGATCTGGAGGTCCAGCTCCAGCGGCTGGTCGACTACCGGCGCGTCACCCTGGAGCGCGGCACCTACCGCGACCGCGACAGCGCCAGGTGGGAGTACACCTGGACCGCGCTGGCCAAGGACACCCCCTTCCCCGGCCCGCGCCGCGCCGTCGCGCACACGCACATCTCCCGGGACGGCGTCGAGTACGCACTCAACATGTCGGGTCCCGCGGACGACTGGCCCACCACCGAGCGGCAGTTCAGGTCGGTGCTGCAGAGCTGGCAGGAACGGGCGGGCTGAGACCCGCACCGCGCGGCGCCGGACACCGGCCGGGAGCCGCCCCAACGGATCCCGCGCACCCGTCGGTTGTCGGCCACCCGGGTGGCCGCGACGCGGAGGCGTCGCGTCCGGTGGGGCATCATGGGACGCATGGTGACCGAGGGGGCCGGCGGGCGTGTCATCGCGGGCCGATACCGGCTCCATGAGCGGCTCGGCAGCGGCGGCATGGGCATCGTGTGGCGGGCCACCGACCAACTGCTCGTCCGCGAGGTGGCCGTGAAGGCGCTGCCGCTCGACGAGACCCTGTCCGCCGCCGAGGCCCGGCGGCGCCGCGAGCGCACCCTGCGCGAGGCCCGCGCGGTCGCGCAGCTGCGGCATCCGCACGTCATCGTCGTGCACGACGTCGTCGAGGACGACACCCGCGCGTACATGGTCATGGAACTCGTCGACGGCGGCTCGCTCGCGGACCGTGTCGTCGCCTGCGGCCCGGTCGGCCCCCGCGAGGCCGCCCGGATCGGCATCGCCCTGCTCGACGCCCTGCGCACCGCGCACGCGGCCGGCGTCCTGCACCGGGACGTGAAGCCGTCCAACGTGCTGATCGCCGAGGACGGCCGGGTCGTCCTCACCGACTTCGGCGTCGCCCAGGTCGCGGGCGCCACCACCCTCACCGAGAGCGGCTCCTTCGTCGGCTCGCCCGAGTACACCGCGCCGGAGCGGATGTCCGGCGCCGGGACCGGACCGGAGTCCGACCTGTGGTCCCTGGGCGTCCTGCTCTGCGCGATCCTCAGCGGGACCTCCCCCTTCCACCGCGACTCGCTCGGCGGCGTCCTGCACGCCGTGGTGACCGAGGAGATCCACCCGCCCGCCCAGACCGGACCGCTCCTCCCCGTCGTCCGGGGCCTCCTCGAACGCGATCCGCGACGGCGGCTGGACGCGGCGGAGGCGGACCGGATGCTGCGCCTGTACCTGAGTACCGGCCGCGCGCCCGCGACGACGGCGGCCCGCGAGTCCCGGCGGATGAAGCGGAGCGTGCTCATGGCGGTGCTGCTGGTCGTCGCGGCGGCCGGCGCGGGCATCTCGGCGGCGGTGCTGCTCGTGGACGGCGACGACGGCGGGGGCGGCGCCCCGAGCAGCTCGGCGCCCGCGACGCCGACGACGGACCCCGCGTCCCCCTCGGTGTCCCCGTCCGGCGCTCCGTCCGCCCACGAGTCCCCCGCATCACACCTAAAGGGGAGATAAGCCACAGCCCGCGTCACGGGTCTGTGACCACCGTGCATCCGTGGTGGATACGGGCGTGTCCGGCGCGATATGCATGGACCCATGAGCAGCAACGGGGGACCCCGCAAGGGATCGGACGAGCCGACGAGTTTTGGCCTGCAACCACCGAACCAGCCCGTCGCCGTGCCGCATCCCGGCAACCCGTACGCGGCACCCACCCAGGTCGTACCGCCGCAGCAGGTGTCACCTTCCGCGCAGGGCCCGTCCGCGCAGGACGCGGGCGCCGGGCGCCTGATCGCGGGCCGCTACCGGCTGCTGGCCAAGCTGGGGCACGGCGGCATGGGCACGGTCTGGCGGGCCAAGGACGAGACCGTGGACCGCGAGGTGGCCGTCAAGGAGCCCCGCGTACCCGACCACCTTCCCGAGCGCGAACGGGACAACGCCTTCGAACGGATGCGTCGCGAGGCCCGCGCCGCCGCCCGGCTCGACCACCCCGGCGTGGTCAACGTGCACGACGTGGCGGTCGTCGACGGCCGGCCGTGGATCGTGATGGAGCTGGTGCGGGGCCGCTCGCTGGGCGACGCGTTGCAGGAGGGCACGCTGGGCGCCCGCGAGGCCGCCCGGATCGGCCTGGAGGTGCTCGGCGCGCTGGAGGCCGCGCACGCGGCCGGCATCCTGCACCGGGACGTGAAGCCGGACAACGTGCTGCTCGGCCGGCACGACCGGGTCGTCCTCACCGACTTCGGCATCGCCCAGATCGAGGGCGAGACCAACCTGACCGACACCGGCGGCTTCGTCGGCTCGCCCGAGTACATCGCCCCGGAGCGGGTGCTGGGCCAGCGCCCCGGCCCGGCGAGCGACCTGTGGTCGCTGGGCGTGGTGCTGTACGCGGCGACGGAGGGCGTCTCGCCGTTCCGCCGCAGCAACACCCCCGCCACGCTCCAGTCGGTGCTCAACGCGACTCCCGCGGCGCCCGCCGCCGCGCAGGGTCCGCTGGCCGAGGTGATCACGGCCCTGCTGGACAAGGACCCGGCGCGCCGCCCGGACGCCGCCCGGGTGCGCGGCCTGCTGGACGCCGCCGCCAACCCGCCCGCGCCACCGCCCACCCAGGTCGTGCGCGTCGCCGCGGCGGACGGGCCGTCGGGGCCGGGGTCCCGGTGGAGCGTCCGGCTGGGCCGCAACGCCTGGATCACCCTCGGCGCTGCGGTCGTCGCGGCGGCGGTGGCGTCGTACCTGGTGGTCTCGGACCCCTTCGCGGGGCCGCTGCCCGAGGGCTGGAAGGAGCAGCGGCTCGACGCCAAGCTCGGGATGAGCGTCGGCCTGCCCGCCGAATTCGTGAAGCAGAAGCACCCCGACGACTGGGACGGCACCAACGAGACGTTCACCGACCCGAGCGGAGCGGTCAGCGTCCTCGTCGACCGCGACATCAAGGACGACGACAAGACGGGCGAGATCCCCGAGACGGCGATGGCGGGCGCCTGGGCGGACTGGGAGACCTTCAAGGACGGCGAGTACTCCTACGGCTTCGCAGACGACCCCGCCCCCAAGGGCGAGCCGAGCGAGACCGAGTCCCAGGGCGGCAAGGCCGCCGAGAACACCATCGAGTACGTGACCACGGACTCGCAGAACCCCCGGCCGCGCGAGTTCCACATCCTGTACTACCGGGCGGGCAACGGCGACATGTACAAGGTGTCCATCGACTACCCGCGCGAGGGCTACTTCGCCGACGAGGGAAAGGAGATCGCCCGCACGGTCGTCGCCAACTGGACGGTCGCAAAGCCCTGATCAGCGGGTTTGTGCCAGCGATCACTGGCGCCGTGTGAGCACTCGGTGAATCCCCATTACCGACGGGTACACAAAGGCCCCGCGGCGTCATACCCTGCCGCTCATGACGGACGCGCAGGCCCCGGAACTCACCGGCACGAACCCCCTCGCCCCCTCCCCGGAGGGCGCCCGCACCGCTGCCGACGTGGTCACGCCCGAGCTGGTCGCCCAGCTCACCAAGGGCGTGGCCGGCTCCGGCCGCACCGCCAACCACACCCCGTTCACCGGCGAGAAGCTCGCCGACCTGCCCGAGTCGACGCCGGAGGACGTGGCCCGCGCCTTCGAACAGGCCCGCGCCGCCCAGGCCGTGTGGGCGCGCGTGCCGGTACGGCAGCGCGCCGCGGTCCTGCTGCGCTTCCACGACCTGGTCCTGGAGCGCCAGGCCGAGGTCCTCGACCTCATCCAGCTGGAGACCGGCAAGGCCAGGCTGCACGCCCACGAGGAGGTCCAGGCCGTCGCCGTCGCCGCCCGGCACTACGGCCGCAGGGCGCCCGCGTATCTGCGGCCCAAGCGGCACACCGGCGCCGTGCCGACCCTGACGAAGGTCACCGAACTGCGCCACCCGCGCGGCGTCGTCGGCCAGATCGTCCCGTGGAACTACCCGTTCGAGCTGTCCGTCGGCGACGCCCTGCCCGCCCTCGTCGCGGGCAACGCGGTCGTGATGAAGCCGGACACCGAGTCCTGCCTGACCGCCCTGTGGGCCCGTGACCTGCTGATCGAGGCCGGGCTGCCGGCCGACGTCCTCCAGGCCGTCATCGGTGTCGGCCCGGTCGTCGGACCCGAGGTCGTCAAGCACGGCGACTACGTGTCCTTCACCGGCTCCACCCGCACCGGCCGCGAGGTCGCGACCGTCGCCGCGGACCGGCTGGTCGGCGTCTCGCTGGAGCTCGGCGGCAAGAACGCCATGCTGGTCCTGGACGACGCCGACATCGAGAAGGCGGCGGCGGGCGCCGTGCGCGCGTGCTTCTCCTCCGCCGGCCAGCTGTGCGTCTCCATCGAGCGGCTCTACGTCCACGAGTCGGTCGCCGACGCCTTCCTCGACCGCTTCGCCGCCCGCACCCGCGCGATGCGGCTGGGCAGCGCGCTGGCGTACGGCGCGGACATGGGGTCGCTGGTCAGCGGCCACCAGCTGGAGACCGTCAAGCGGCACGTGGAGGACGCCGTCGCCAAGGGGGCGCGGATCGTCGCCGGCGGCGTGGCCCGGCCGGACGTCGGCCCGTACTTCTACGAGCCCACGATCCTCGACGGTGTCACGGACGCCATGACCCTGTGCTGCGAGGAGACCTTCGGCCCGGTGGTCTCCGTGTACCGCTTCTCCGACGTGGACGAGGTCGTCGACCGCGCCAACGCCACGCCGTACGGCCTGAACTCGTCGGTCTGGACCACGAACGCCCGCCGCGGCCGCGAGGTCGCCGCCCGCCTGCGCACCGGCACGGTCAACATCAACGAGGGCTACGCCTCCGCCTACGGCAGCGTGCAGTCGCCGATGGGCGGCATGAAGGAGTCCGGACTCGGCCGCCGGCACGGCTCCGAGGGCATCCTCAAGTACACCGAGTCGCAGACCGTCGCCCACCAGCGCCTGCTGCCGATGGCACCGTCCCTCGGAATGGACGACGAGAAGTACGCCCAGTTCATGAGCCGCAGTCTCCGGCTCATGAAGAGTCTGCGGTTCCGGTAGCCGACGAAGGGGCGCGGGGCTGTATCGATTCGCGGCTCCGCCGCCCGGGCGCGACCGGCCTCAGAACACCCGCACGCGAAACTCAACGAGGAGACCACCGTGCCCCAAGACGCCTACGACTACGACGTCCTGATAGTCGGCTCAGGCTTCGGCGGATCCGTCTCCGCCCTCCGCCTCACGGAGAAGGGCTACCACGTCGGCGTCCTGGAAGCCGGCCGCCGCTTCACCCGCACCACCCTCCCCAAGAACTCCTGGGACCTGAAGAACTACCTCTGGGCGCCGAAGCTCGGCATGTTCGGCATCCAGCGCATCCACCTGCTCGGCAACGTCATGGTCCTGGCAGGCGCCGGCGTCGGCGGCGGTTCCCTCAACTACGCCAACACCCTCTACGTGCCGCCGAAACCATTCTTCGAGGACCCCCAGTGGCGTGACATCACCGACTGGCACGACGAGCTGACGCCGTACTACGACCAGGCCCGCCGCATGCTCGGGGTCCGGCTGAACCCGACGATGACCCCGTCCGACGTGCACCTGAAGGCCGCAGCCGAGCGGATGGGCGTCGGAGACAGCTTTCACATGGCGCCGGTCGGCGTGTTCTTCGGCGACGGCGAGGACGCCGACGGCAAGGCGAAGGCGGAACCGGGTGGGACGGTGCCCGACCCCTACTTCGGCGGCGCGGGCCCCGACCGCAAGGCCTGCAACGAGTGCGGCGAGTGCATGACGGGCTGCCGGCACGGAGCGAAGAACACCCTCAACGAGAACTACCTGTACCTCGCCGAGAAGGCGGGCGCGGTCGTGCACCCGATGACGACCGTCGTCTCGGTCACCGAGGACTCGCGCGGCGGCTTCGCGATCGCCACCCTCCCCACCGACCGGCAGAGGAAGGACGCGGGCCGCACCTTCACGGCCCGCCGGGTCGTCCTGGCCGCCGGCACCTACGGCACCCAGACCCTGCTGCACCGCATGAAGGCGAACGGTCAGCTCGCCCACCTGTCCGACAGGCTCGGCGAGCTGACCCGCACCAACTCCGAGGCGCTGGTCGGCGCCCAGACCGACGACCGCCGCTACCGCAAGGCCACCGGCGAGCCCCGCGCCGACTTCACGCGGGGCGTCGCCATCACGTCCTCCATCCACCCGGACGCCAACACCCACATCGAGCCGGTCCGCTACGGCAAGGGATCCAACTCGATGGGCGGCCTGTCGATCCTCCAGGTCCCCTACGCCGGGCACACCGCCTCGGGCGCCTCCCGCGTCCTGGGCTTCCTCGGCCACGCGGCCAAGCACCCGCTGCTGGTCCTGCGCTCCCTGTCCAACCGCAAGTGGTCGGAGCGGACCATCATCGGCCTGGTCATGCAGTCGCTGGACAACTCCCTGACCACGCACCTGAAACCGACGGGCGTCGGCAAGGGCCTGCTCACCGCGCGCCAGGGCCACGGCTCGCCCAATCCCAAGCAGATCAAGGCCGCCACCGAGGGCGCCTCCGCCCTCGCCGCCGAGATCAACGGCTTCGCCGGCTCCAACGTCGGGGAGCTGATGGGCACCCCGCTCACCGCCCACTTCCTCGGCGGCTGCCCCATCGGCGCCTCCCGCGAGACCGGCGTCATAGACCCGTACCACCGGCTCTACGGCCACCCCGGCATCTCCGTCGTCGACGGCGCCGCGGTCTCCGCCAACCTGGGCGTCAATCCGTCCCTGACCATCACGGCGCAGGCCGAGCGGGCGATGTCGTACTGGCCGAACAAGGGCGAGAGCGACCCGCGCCCCGCCCAGGGGAGCGCGTACGAGCGGCTGGCGCCGGTCGAGCCCAAGTCGTCGGCGGTCCCGGCGGAGGCCTTCGGCGCGCTGCGTCTGCCCTTCCTGGGCATACCGGCGGTGCCGCCGAAGAAGAGCTGAGGAAGAGGAGCCGAGGAAGAAGGGCCGAGGAAGAAGGGCCGAGGAAGAGGTGAGAGGGACCCGCACCCCCCTCCGAGCGCGGGTCCCTCTCCCACAGGCGGGCGGAGCCGCTGCCCGTGGGATGCCTCGGCCTGTTGGATCGGTGAATCCTGTGAATGGTTGTCTCGATTTCACAGAAGTCTTATGTGGGCTGCGTCACGTCCGCCGTCCTCCGTGCCGCGTCCCGCCCAGCCGCGCGCACGGCGAAGGGCCCCGCGGACTACGGCCGCGGGGCCCTTCCTCAGCCAGCACCGGCGTCAGGGCAGCGCCGGTGCCTCGGAGCGGCGCCGGGGGGTAGCGCCGCTGGTCTTGAAGGCTGTTCCGTCGGCCGGCCCCGGGCGTCCCCGGAGCCGGCCGTTCTCTTGGGTGACCGGGCTGCTGTCCCCTGCCGTCCGGTCACTTGTCTGGAGCGAGGTCCCACGACGTACGGCACGATCCGCACGTCTCATCGCTCCAGCGAGCCACGCGTGGTTCTCTCGGGCCCGCCCCTGGCTGACACGGACACCGGGAGAACGAAGCCGCTCGCGCCACGGTCACGCGCCGTACGGGTGAGACGGTGCCCGAACTCAGATACGACCTCAGACCCGCCCGCGGCACAGCTCCAGCATCGTCATGGCCAGTGCCGTGCCCGGCTTGCCCAGCGCCGACCTGTAGTGGTCGAGGACCTCCATCTCGCGGGAGAGGTTCACCCGCCGGCCACCGGAGGTGATCCGCGCCTCCTGGATGACGGCGGAGACCGCCATCCGTTCCTGGATGAGGCCGATGATCCGGTCGTCCAGGGCGTCGATGCGGTCCCGGGCGCCGGTGATCACCTCGGCGGCCTCGGTGGTGCGCGCGCCGGTCTTGTCCGCGGCGGTGACGGACTCGGCTGCTGTGGTGACGGTCATGTCGGTGGCTCCTCGCCGATGGGTGGCGGTGCCCCGGACCGGCAGGGTCCGCAAACGCCAGGCGCCCCGGACCTTGTCGGCCCGGGGCGCCTGGGAAGTCGCTTGTCAGTTGCTCAAGCAGCACGACCATGGCAGCCGGTGGGCCGGTTGCCATAGGTAAACAGGAAGACCTGGTGCGTGAGCATGGCGCCAGTATGCCCGCGAGAGCCGGCGGTGTCCAAGCCGGATCACACACACCGGGCCGTGCACCCGGCCGCGCACCGGGCCGGGACGGGCCACCCGCCCGCCTCGGCGCCCGGCCGCGCACCGGGCCGGGACGGGCCACCCGCCCGCCTCGGTAGAATCGGCAGCACAAGACCCCCGCCCGACCGCCGGAAGGCACCCCGTGTCATCAGCGACTCCCGCTGCCGCCGCCCCCGACACCGTCCTGGTCGTCGACTTCGGTGCGCAGTACGCCCAGCTCATCGCCCGTCGTGTCCGCGAGGCGCGGGTCTACAGCGAGATCGTGCCCAGCTCCATGCCGGTCGCGGAGATGCTCGCCAAGAACCCGGCGGCCATCATCCTCTCCGGCGGTCCCTCGTCGGTGTACGAGCCGGGCGCCCCGACCGTCGACCGCTCCCTGTTCGAGGCCGGCGTCCCCGTCTTCGGCATGTGCTACGGCTTCCAGCTGATGGCGCAGACCCTCGGCGGCACCGTCGACAACTCCGGCGCCCGTGAGTACGGCCGTACCGAGCTGTCGGTCTCCAGGCCGTCCTCCACCCTCTTCGAGGGCACCCCGGCCGAGCAGGCCGTCTGGATGTCGCACGGCGACGCCTGCTCCGCCGCCCCCGAGGGCTTCACCGTCACCGGCTCCACGGACGTCGTCCCGGTCGCCGCCTTCGAGAACGACGAGAAGCAGCTCTACGGCGTCCAGTACCACCCCGAGGTCATGCACTCCACGCACGGGCAGCAGGTGCTGGAGCACTTCCTGTACCGCGGCGCGGGCCTCACCCCCGACTGGACCATGGGCAACGTGATCGAGGAGCAGGTCGCGATCATCCGCGAGCAGGTCGGCGACCGGCGCGCCATCTGCGGCCTCTCCGGCGGCGTGGACTCCGCCGTCGCCGCCGCCCTCGTCCAGAAGGCCATCGGCACCCAGCTGACCTGCGTCTACGTCGACCACGGCCTGATGCGCAAGGGCGAGACCGAGCAGGTCGAGAAGGACTTCGTCGCCGCGACCGGCGTGCAGCTGAAGGTCGTGGACGCCGAGGAGCGCTTCCTGAAGGCGCTGGCCGGGGTCTCCGACCCCGAGGAGAAGCGGAAGATCATCGGCCGGGAGTTCATCCGGGTCTTCGAGCAGGCGCAGCTGGAGATCATGCAGGAGGACGGCCCCGAGGTCGCCTTCCTCGTGCAGGGCACGCTCTACCCGGACGTGGTCGAGTCCGGCGGAGGCACCGGCACCGCCAACATCAAGTCCCACCACAACGTGGGCGGGCTCCCGGACGACATCGAGTTCCAGCTCGTCGAGCCGCTGCGCAAGCTGTTCAAGGACGAGGTCCGGATGGTCGGCCAGGAGCTGGGCCTGCCGGAGGAGATCGTCCAGCGCCAGCCCTTCCCCGGCCCCGGCCTCGGCATCCGCATCGTCGGCGAGGTCACCAAGGAGCGGCTCGACCTGCTCCGCGAGGCCGACGCCATCGCCCGCGAGGAGCTGACGGCGGCCGGCCTCGACCGCGAGATCTGGCAGTGCCCCGTGGTCCTGCTCGCCGACGTCCACTCCGTGGGCGTCCAGGGCGACGGCCGCACCTACGGCCACCCGATCGTGCTGCGGCCCGTCTCGTCCGAGGACGCGATGACCGCCGACTGGTCCCGGCTGCCGTACGACGTGCTCTCCAAGATCTCGACCCGGATCACCAACGAGGTCAAGGACGTCAACCGCGTCGTCCTCGACGTGACGTCGAAGCCGCCGGGCACCATCGAGTGGGAGTGAGCGCCGCGAGGCGCTACGTGCGCCTGACCGTGCGCATGGGCCCACCGGGCTGCCAGATCTCGACGACGAGGCACTTGTCGTCCTCGACGTAGGTCCGCACGACCTCCGTCAGCTCGGTACGGAAGAGGTGGAACGGCTCCGGCGGTTCCACCTCTTCCACGTACCGGGCCCGGGTCGCGGCGTCCTCGGCCGCCACCGCCCGGCCGCCGATCCGGACGTCCCCGCCGCCCATGCCGGTGCCGTCCCCCGGGTTCGCCTGCAACGCGAAGCGCGGGTCGCGGCGCAGGTCGAGCGCCTTCACCGACCCCGGCATCATGCCGAGCCACAGTTCACCGTCCAGGAACCGCACCTCCAGGCCGGTGGTGCGCGGCGAGCCGTCCTTGCGGAGGGTGGCGAGGACATGGTGCGTGTACGCGCCGAAACGCGCCTCGACGGTGGCGGCCAGCGCGGGCTCGGCGGTGACGAAACCGGCCCAGTCGGTGGGAGCGTCGGGTGCCGTGTCTGAGGTCATGGAGTCAGTGTGCGGCCGAAACCCGACACCCTGTGTCGAGTATCCCGCCCGGATCTGTCGCACCGGCCGCACCCCCGGTAACTTCCGCCACGTAAGGCAATTCCAGTGCCGGAGGACAGAGGACACATGCACGGGACGCCCGGGGCCACTCCGCCCCCGCCGCTGCCCACCGACAAGCTGCGGTTCGCCATGCCGCCGATGCACGACTCGGTCGAGGACGAACGCCGGCACCGCAAGGAACGGCTCGCGGGCGCCCTGCGCCTCTTCGGCCGGTACGGCTTCGAGGACGGCGTCTCCGGACACATCACCGCCCGCGATCCCGAGTACACCGACTGCTTCTGGGTCAATCCGTTCGGCATGCCCTTCGCCCACATCACCGTGAGCGACCTCGTGCTGGCCAACTCCGACGGCCAGGTGGTGCAGGGCGGCCACCACGTCAACCAGGCCGCCTTCACCGTGCACTCCCAGGTCCACGCCGCCCGCCCGGACGTCGTCGCGGTCGCCCACTGCCACTCGGTGCACGGGCGCGCGCTGTCGGCCCTCGGCGACCTGCTCGACCCGATCACCCAGGAGAGCTGCGCCTTCTACGAGGACCACGCGCTGTACGACTCCTACTCGGGCGTCGCCGTCGACGCCGAGGAGGGCCGACGCATCGCCCGGGTGCTCGGCTCCGGCAAGGCGCTCGTGCTGCGCAACCACGGACTGCTGACGGTGGGCGACTCGGTGGACGCGGCGGCCTGGTGGTTCCTGTCGCTGGAGCGGTCCTGCCAGGTGCAGCTGACGGCCCGGGCGGCGGGACGGCCGGTGCTGATCGACCACCGCCAGGCGGTGGCCACCCGGGAGCAGCTCGGCGGCGACCTGGTGGCGTGGATCAACTACCAGCCCCTGTGGCAGGCGATCAGCCGGAGCGAGCCGGACCTCTTCGACTGACGCCTTCCCCCGACCGCGTCAAGGCGGCGCCCCGAGAGTCACCCCCGCTGAGCACGAGGGACCGGGGCCGCCCGGCGCGCGGGGGGTGGTGTACGGCACAATTCGCTGTCGTCCCAAGGGACTTACGGACCCGGGGGCTCTTTCACGGATGTTCTTTCACGGATGTTCCCGCGCAGGGGCGCGGGAAGGCGGGCGGCGGGCGTGGCGGTGCAGGAGGCGAGACGCGGGAGCGGCTCGGACAGGGGCGCGGTCGAGGCGGCCCACGGCGGCGGCTGCACCTGCGGGGACTGCCCGCACGGCGCCCGCGAGGGGCACCGCCGGGCGGTCGCCGCGTTCCTGCGGCGGCGCGACGAATTCGCGGCCGGACAGGGGCTGCCGGCCGCCGTGGCCCACTCGGCCTCCGCCTCCCGCCAGTGGATCTCCGAGGAACTGACCCAGTCCGCCGAACTCGTCGCCCAACGCGGCCGCGCCGAGGGAGACGCCTGGCTCGCCGGTCTGGGCCGGCGCACCGTGGCGGCCGTGTGGGCGGCGGTCGTCCTGCTGCTGCTCGGCCAGTCCCTCACCGCGATCGGCGCCGGCTGGACGGCGGCGCGCACGGCCGGACTCGTCGCCGCGCTGGTGGTGGCGGGGGCGCTGACGGCGGCCTCGTGGTTCCACCGGGCACGGGGCGGAGCGCTGGCCCCGGTCATCGGGGAGGACAACCGCCTCTCCACCTCCCGGGCCGTGGCGGCCGCCTGGGTCCTCGTCATCGCCTACGCCGTGCTGGTGCTGGCCGGACAACTGGCCCTCGCCTCGGGCCACGACCGGCGGGACGAGCTGATCTCCGGCCTCGAACTGGGCCGCGCCACCGGTGCGGTGACCGTGCTCGCGGTGGTGTGCGGCATCGCCGTCCTGGTGCGCCGCGTGGTCGGACTGCGGGTACTGGGCCAGCGCCTCCAGAAGGTACGGGCGGACCGGCCGCGCGCCTCCGACCTGCTGACGGACGACGCGGGCCGGGGGGCCTTCGCCGACATCCAGTACGTCGTGATCAGCGCCGTCGCCCTGGTCTTCGCGGCGGTACGGCTGGCCCGGCGCCCGGAGCACCTCCCCGACCTGCCGTGGGGGCTCGCGTTGGTGGTGCTGGTGTCGGCGGCGACCTACGTGGCCGGCAAGTACGCCGAAGGCGGCAGGCCGGTGATCCTCTCCGTGGTCCGGGCACGCGAGGCCGGTGACCTGGACGGGCCGATCCGCACGGGCGACGACATCGAGATCCGCGGCGCCGGATTCGTACCCCCGGGCGCCCAGCGCGCGGACCGCCTGTCCCGCATGGCGGTCCGCATCGGCGCGGTCAACGTCCACGTCCCCCTCGTCCCCGTGACGGGCGGCTTCAGCAACCCCACGGACGACGTGCTGACCGTCCCCGTACCGGCCGACGTGGAACCGGGCCGGGTCGACGTCCAGGTGGTCACCGGCGCCGGGGTCGAGACCAACCGCTATGCGATCGACGTCACGGACTGATCCCACGGGCTGATCTCCTGGTCCGACCCGCACGGACCGGCTCCGACCGGCGGACGCCAACCTGTCGAAACCGACAGCAAGAAACCGGTTGCGGGAGGGTTGAGCGGGGCCCGCGTGTCGTACGTATGGTCTCGTGGGGGGTCTCGGCATGCGCGGCGAGAGGCGGCTGGCAGTGATGACTCACGGTATGCGGGGCGATGTGTACTCCTTGCGGCAGAACGGCGGCGACTGGCGGGACAACGCCGCCCGGTACGCCCTCCTGCCCCTGCGGATCTTTCTCGGCGTCACCTTCGTCTACGCGGGCCTCGACAAGCTCACCGACAGCGCCTTCATGAAGGACTCGGGCGCCGGGTCCATCGGTGACATGATGCGGACCGTCCGGGACTCCTCGGCCGTCCCCGCGCTGGTCGACATGGCCCTGAAGAGCCCGTCCGGCTTCGGCTACGCCATCGCCCTGGGCGAACTGGCCGTCGGTATCGGCACCCTGTTCGGCCTGCTGACCCGCCTGGCCGCACTCGGCGGCGCCCTGATCTCGCTCAGCCTGTGGCTGACCGTCAGCTGGGCCTCCGAGCCCTACTACTACGGCAACGATCTTCCGTACATGTTCTGCTGGGTACCTCTTGTGCTGGCCGGGGCACCCTACTGGTCGCTGGATGCCGTGATCAGGGGCAGACGGCGTGGACGAGCACAGGCAGGTTCATGAGCCGGAAGCATTGTTCCGGCTCATGAACCAGGACCTCGCCGCCTGGCACCCGCTCGCGGTACTGCCCCATCGTGAAGTGCACCCACCCCCCCCGCTACGGGTTGCGGCGACGGCTGGAAGCCATTGGAAGGGCACCTGGATCCGACGTCAGCTGATGCTGTTCACCGCGCCGTTGAAGAGGAACGTCTGCCGGCTGATGAGATCGCCCTCGGAAAGGGACGGTGTGCATTCATCGTCCACGCCGTCCGAGGGTTCGCAGCCCGAACCGTCGTAGTCCTCGGTGGCGGTGTGCTTCTCCTCGAGAATTCCGCCTGTGGCCGGGTCGATGATCCAATGAGTGGTGCCGGCGATGCCCGGAGCGCCGGTCTCGGCGTACTTCCAGGTCACCTCCGTGCCCGTGCGGCCTTCCGCGTCGCTCACTCCGGTGCGGATGTCGGCGCCGGGGGTGGTCGCCATCACCCGGTAGAGCGCGGCGCGCAGTTCAGCCCGCGCCGGGCTGAACGAGAGCAGTTTCCCGGCCTCGGTCACGACCTGCATGTCCGCTGCGGCTCCGTCCTTGCCGGCGGCCAGTCTCGCGCGGAGCGCGGACGGGTCGGTGGGGAGGTTCTTCAGGCCGTTCCAGTCCAGATGCTCGTCACCGACGAGCCAGCGCATGCCGTTCGGCTGGGGCTTGGACAGCTTCTTGCCGTCCTCGACCGCGGTCAGCCCGCCAGGGCTGAGGTAGACGGTCTCGTTCCTGGTCGTCGTACCCGGTCCGGAACTCGTCGAAGAGATCTTCCAGTACCGGCCGTCCGCCCCTGCGGCCGCCTTCTCGGCCATCGAGTTGAAGAAGGCTGCGGCCCGCGCACCAGCCGCAGGTTCGCCGCCGTCCATGCTGATCACAGGGGCGGCGATCGCCACGGCGGCTACGGCCGCCACCGCTGCCGCGGAGGCGAAGAAACGGCGCCGTCGGTACAGGGGGGTGATCACACGGGGCTCAGCGGCGGCGGAGCCCCGAACACGGGCGGACTCGTCGTCGATTGCGCTGCGGACTGCGGACAGCACCGCAGACAAGACCGCAGGGTCGGGTTCGGGTGTACGCCCGGCGGCGACCAGTTCCGCACCGCCGGGAAAGTCGAGCACCTCTTGTCGCCGCGCACTCATGCAAGTTCTCCCATCAGGGTGGTGAGGGTGCCGTCGGACAGGCGGGGCCGGAGCCGGGCACGAGCCCGGTGCAACCGGGAACGGGCGGTGCCTGCGGGGATGCCGACGACGGTCGCGGCCTCAGTGGGCGTGAGATTCTCCCAGGCCACGAGGAGCAGCAGCTCTCTCTCGGTCTCCGGCAGCTCGGCGAGCATGCAGCGGATCAACGGTCCGGCCGCAAGGGCGTCGAGCCGCTGATCGACTGCCTGCCACGGGTCGCTCCCCGCGGGTTCCCCGGTGGGCGGTGTACCGGAGTCGCGAGCAAGCCGTTGCCAGTGACGGGCCAGTACATTGCGTGCCACGCCGAAGAGCCAGGCCCGGGCCGCTCCTCGGGCCGCGTCGAAGGTATGCCTGTGAGCGAAAGCCTGGAGCCATACTTCCGACAGCAGATCGTCGGCAACGGCCGGTGCCCGTCGTGCGAGATAGCCGTGCAGCACGGCGGAGTGCCGGGCAACCAGCGGCTCGAATGCAGCTGGCTCCGTGGTGGCACGCACGAGCAGGTCCTCGTCCGCCATGGCGTCGGGATCCATGCATCCCCCTGTCCTTGACCGCCCGGATGGCGGTCTCCCCCCTACTTGCACCCGGCAGGGCAGAGCGTTCGCGCAGGGTGCGGTGACCGGCCCCGCGCGCGTGTCCCCCCCCGTCTGCCCGCACGACGCCCATGTCGCGGATCTTCATGGGCGACGAACGTACGACAGCGATACGCGAGCAGCCTCAGGTGCTTCATGTCTTGGCCCTCGCCCTCGCGGTCGCGCCGCTGCTGTCCGTCGACGCAGCCCTGCACTCCTGGCGCCGGGGCGGGTCGGGGGACGGTCGTCGCCAGGGACCGCCGGCACTCCTCGGGCCGTCAGCCGGAGTGGCCGGTCCGGGCCTCGTTCGAGTGCCCCGGTCCGCGGGGCGCTCCGCCGCGCCGGCGTATGGAGCGGGCCACGACTCCGACTGCCCCCGCGAGGCAGAGCCCGCCCACGACGAGCGGGATGATCACGAACCACGGTGTCTCCCACAGTCCGCCCGCGTCACCGGCGAAGACGACGCCCGCCAGCATCAGGAAGAGGCCCGCCACCAGCCGTCCGGGCTGGAACCTATGACGCAGCACGGGTCACCTCCGCCTGTCCGAGGCCGACCTGGAGATCGAGGTCGAGCGTCCCGCCGTCCTCGTCGCGCACGGTGGGAGCAAGGGTGACCTCCTTGTGCTTGCCCGGCGCCACGTCCACGTCCTTCTCGTTCTCCCCGGGCAGCTGGATGTCACCGACGCCCACCTCGACGCTGAGCCGCACGGTCACCTCCTGCGGCACGACGACCTTTATTCGGCCCACGCCCACGTCGGCGCGGGTGGTCACCGTCTGCCCGTCGGCCACCTTCAGCCGGGAGAGGTCGAGCGTGCCGTCACCCACCCCGACCTCGTACTGCTCGCGCACGTCGGTCACCGCCGTCGGCCTCCAGGTGGTCCGGGTCCACTCGGTGCCGACATCCTTCGGGACGGCTGCCGACCCGGCGAGCAGGGCCGCCGTGATGATCGCCAGGAAGATCGACCCGGCTCCCGTGCGCCCCAGGAAGGCGCTGACCCCGATACCGAGGCCGAAGACGGCGAGCGCGCATGCCAGTCCGGTCTGAAGACTGGTGCCGAGCGGCTGGTCGTCCCAGGTCAGCCTGGTGCCGAGGAAGCCGGCGAGCAGGGCGAGGAGGAACACCCAGCCGCCGATGCCGCGCGGGCCGCGCGTCCGGGGGTGCCGCTCACCCGGCGGGGTGTGGCCGCCCCGGTGCGGGGCGCCGCGGCCGATCTTGACGGCCGCGGCGATGTCGCGCTCGTCGGAGCCGGGCGGACCCCACAGATAGCCCGTACCGCCGTCGTGGGTGCCGTCCTTGACTATGGGGTCCCGCCACCAGGAGGGCCAGGTGAACATGACCGGGGGTGCCTGGGCCTCCGGCGGGGCGTCCGCGACGGCCTGCGCGGCTATCGGGTCGGGGGCGGGGGTCCGCCGCTGCCGCGACCAGTACCCGGCGCCCGCGAGGAGGAGGGAGAGGACGACGGCGAAGGTGAGCACCCCGCCGTTGTGCAGCATGGTCAGAAAGACTCCGCAGCCGACCAGGGCGAAGAGCACCGCGGCCAGGGCCTGACCGTCGACCCGGCCGGTCAGCAGCTTGCGCACCTCGTTCTCGTCCTCGTCGTCGGCGGGGACGAAGAGCCAGGCGAAGCCGTAGAAGATGAGGCCGATGCCGCCGGTCGCGGAGAGTACCGCGAGGGTGATGCGGAAGATCACCGGATCCAGGTCACACTGCCGGCCGAGGCCGGCGCAGACCCCGGCGATCGTCCGGTGCTGCCGGTCGCGCCGGAACTCGTGCGGCGGGCCGGGAAGGCCGCTGCCGTCGCCGGTGTCGACGCCGCGCGCTCCCGGGCCGGCCGCGGCACCCGTGGCATCCGCGGCGGGCGCGGCATCCTGCGGCCCGGCACCCCGTGGAGGGCGCGGGCCGGAGCCGGGTCCCGGACCCGTCGCGGCGTGCTCGTGATCTGTCATGGGTCCATGGTGACGGGCGCGGCGTCCGGACGGCAGTCGGTTCGACCCTGGTCGGACCCTGATTTCGGCCCTGACACGGGGCCCGGGGAGCGTTCGAGGCCGCGGCGGCCCGAAGATCAGGGGAGTCTCGGGGGCCGACCCTGATGCTCCGCCTCCCGCACCCGTGTGACCATCAGTGTCATGCCGGAAGCCGCAGCAGCACCCCTCGTCGAACCGCGGCCGCCGCGCAAGCTCTACCGCAGCAGTGACGGACGCTGGCTCGGTGGCGTGGCGCGGGGGCTGGCCGGTCATCTCGGCCTGCCCGTCATCTGGGTGCGGTTCGTCTTCGTCGGTCTGTTCATGGCCGACGGACTGGGCGCGCTGCTGTACGCGGCCTTCTGGTTCTTCGTGCCGCTGGGCGTCGGCGGCGTCGACGCGCAGAAACCGCCGTCCCTCGTCACCGCCGAGACCTCGCCGGACGGCCGCCGCAGACTCGTCGCCCGCAAGCCGGACAAGGGCCAGATCGTCGCCCTGCTCCTCATGGTCGTCGTCGCCCTGGTCTTCGTGGGCAACGTCGACCTCGGCGGCGGGGCCCGCGTCTACCTCTGGCCGACCGTGCTCGTAGGCGCCGGCGTCGCCCTCGTCTGGCGCCAGGCGGACAACGCGCGCCGGGCCCGCTGGGCCGAGGTGGGCCGCCACCGGCGCACCGTCACCCTGCTGCGCTCGGTGGGCGGTGTCCTGCTGGTGACGGCGGGTGTCACCGGCATCTTCGTCCTCCAGGGCTCCGCCGCCCATCTCGGTTCCGTCCTGCAGGCGGCGCTCGCCGTCCTCGTCGGCATCACGCTCCTCGCCGGGCCCTACCTGGTGCGGATGACGCAGGACCTCTCCGAGGAGCGGCTGATGCGCATCCGCGCGCAGGAGCGCGCCGAGGTCGCCGCCCACGTCCACGACTCGGTCCTGCACACCCTGACCCTGATCCAGCGCAACGCGGAGAACGCGGGGGAGGTGCGCCGCCTGGCCCGCGCCCAGGAGCGCGACCTGCGCTCCTGGCTCTACAAGCCGGAGGGAAACGGGAAGGACGAGGACGACGAGCCCGCCACCCTCGCCGAGGCCGTGAAGCGCAATGCCGCGGAGGTCGAGGACAAGCACGGAGTTCCCATCGAGGTCGTGGTGGTGGGCGACTGCCCGCTCGACGACGGAATCGGCGCACAGATGCAGGCCGCGCGCGAGGCGATGGTGAACGCGGCCAAGTACGGTGGCGAGGGCGGCGCCGTACAGGTCTTCGCCGAAGTCGAGGGCAGGACGGTCTTCGTGTCCGTCCGCGACCGCGGCCCCGGCTTCGACCTCGACTCGATACCCGCCGACCGCATGGGCGTCAGAGAATCGATCATCGGCCGCATGGAGCGCAACGGCGGCACGGCGCGACTGCGCGCGGTGCCGGACGGCGGCACGGAGGTCGAACTGGAAATGGAGAGGGCGGAGAAGACGTCATGAGCGACCCGACCGAGGCGAACGGTACGGCGGGAGCGGACGAGGCGGCCGAGCCCGCGCAGCCGGCCGGCGGCACCGCGGGGGAGCGGCGCGTGCGCGTGGTGCTCGTCGACGACCACCGCATGTTCCGCACCGGCGTCCAGGCCGAGATCGGCCAGACCGCGCAGACCGGCGTCGAGGTCGTCGGTGAGGCCGCCGACGTCGACCAAGCCGTCACGGTGATCACCGCGACCCGGCCCGAGGTCGTGCTGCTCGACGTCCACCTTCCGGGCGGCGGTGGCGTCGAAGTCCTGCGCCGCTGCGCCCCCCTGATGAGCGACACCGAGCGCCCCGTCCGTTTCCTCGCCCTCTCCGTCTCGGACGCGGCCGAGGACGTGATCGGCGTGATCCGCGGCGGAGCCCGCGGCTACGTGACCAAGACGATCACCGGCACCGATCTGGTGAACTCGGTCTTCCGCGTCCAGGAGGGCGACGCCGTCTTCTCCCCGCGCCTCGCGGGTTTCGTCCTGGACGCGTTCGCCTCGACCGACGCCCCGCCGGTCGACGAGGACCTGGACCGCCTCACCCAGCGCGAGCGGGAGGTGCTGCGCCTGATCGCCCGGGGCTACGCGTACAAGGAGATCGCCAAGCAGCTGTACATCTCGGTGAAGACGGTCGAGTCCCACGTCTCGGCGGTCCTCCGCAAGCTCCAGCTGTCCAACCGCCACGAGCTGACGCGGTGGGCGACGGCGCGGCGGCTGGTGTGACTCCGTGAGCGGGGCGCCCAGGGGTCGACGCCGGGGCCTTCTGCCCGGGCCCGGGTGACGAACGGGCCGTCACACCACCCGCGCCGCCCCCGCGAACGGCATCTGGTCGACCGGTGCCACCCGGACCGGGGCCGACGGGTTCGGGGCGTGGATCATCTGGCCCTTGCCGACGTAGATGCCGACGTGGCTGATGCCGGAGTAGAAGAAGACCAGGTCGCCCGGGGCGAGTTCGGACCGGGCGACGCGGCGGCCGGCGTCGATCTGGGCGTAGGTGGTGCGGGGGAGGGAGACGCCCGCGGCGCGGTAGGCGGCCTGGGTGAGGCCGGAGCAGTCGAAGGCGTTCGGACCGGTCGCGCCCCACACGTAGGGGCTGCCGAGCTTCTGGTAGGCGTAGGCGACGGCCGCCGCGGCACGGGAGTTGGGGGCCTGGGCGGACGGGGCGGACAGCGGCGCCCGGTCGTCCGCCGACGCGCGGGACGCCCGGTTACCCGTGCCCTGGCCCAGCCGGGCGCGTTCCTCCGCGGTCAGCCGGGACAGCAGGCGGCGGGCCGTCTCCAGCTTGCCGGTGACGGCCTCGCGGTGGCGTTTCAGTTCGGCCCGGCGTGAGGTCAGCGAGGTCAGCTCGACGCGGGCGGCGCCGCGCAGGCGCTCGATGTCCCGCAGTTCCTTGCGCACCCGGCCCACGGCGGCCGTCTGCCGGCTGCCCGCGCGTTCGACGAAGGCGGCGCCGTCGAGGTACCGGTCGGGGTCGGCGGAGAGCATGAGCTGCACGGCCGGGTCGAGGCCGCCGCTGCGGTACTGCGCCGCGGCGACCGATCCCAGCGCCTCCCGGGCCGAGTTCAACCGGTCCTCCTTGCGGGCGGCCTGGTCCCGCAGCTTCTCCAGGCGCTGTTCGGCGGCGTCCGCCTTCTCCTTGGCGCCGTTGTACTTCTCGGTCGCGACCTCCGCCTGCTGGTACAGCTTGTCGACCTTGGCCCTGACCTGGGCCGCCGTCGGCTGCGGGTCGGCGTGACCGGTGCCGCCCAGGCCCGTCGCGGTGGCCGCGCCCGCGAGGGTGATGGTGGCCGCCGTACGGGCCCTGCCGCCGCCCGTCACGCGCTGTCGCGGCCTGCGGTGCGTTCCCACCTGCGATCCACGTCCTTCCGTACGACTCCACGCCGGCCCGGTCCGGGTCGGCTCCGGCTGCCTGGGGGAGGACGCTAGGCGCGTCGGTAACGGTCCGGTGACGGGATGCGCGGAAGTGGCGGTACCGGATCGGCCCGCGTACCCATCTGACCGCGTGCCCGTCCGGCGGCCGTCGTCTTCACGCGGGGTGATGACCGAGCTGCCCGATCGGGGGCGGGTGAGGGGCCTGAGCTGTTATGGGGCGCGGATGTGCGCCGCCTCCGCACCGGGGCGGCTCAGGGACGGTCGGGCCGGTGTCGGACGGCCTCCGGCCGCTCATTAGGCTCCGGCCCCATGGACGTACTCATCCACCTCTTCGTCGGTCTGCACATCATCGGCATCGCCGCGCTCCTCGGCGGCTTCCTGACCCAGATGAAGGCGATGGGCCGGGGCACGGCCCGCTTCATCCCCGCGATGCTGCACGGCGCGCTGACGATGCTGGTCACCGGTGTCGCCCTGGTCGGCCTCAACCAGGCCGACGACCAGTCCGTGGACAACCTCAAGATCGGGGTGAAGCTCGCCCTGCTGATCGTGATCCTCGGCCTGGTCTACGTGAAGCGCGACGACGAGAAGGTCGACAAGCCGCTGTTCGGCCTCGTGGGCCTGCTGACCGTCGCGAACATCTTCATCGCGGTGCTGTGGACGTGACGGCGGAGGCGCCCGCGGACCGCACCCCGGCCCGGGCCTGCGCGACCGCTCCCGCCGCGACCGCCAGCCACCCGGCCACCGCGATCCACAGCAGGACCCGGCCGGGTGCGTCCAGCCACGCGACGTCGATCGCGGCGGCCACGGAGAGCGTCGCCGCCGCCGTCATGCCGAGCGGGAAGACCGTCGACCAGCGCCGCACGTCGTAGCGGACCCGCGGCCAGACGAACTCGGCGACCAGCAGGACGACGTACCAGGCGAGGTCGAGGGTGAGCAGGAAGACGGTCACGTCGTGCAGCACGGCGCTGTCGTCGGAGTTCCACAGGTACATGCCGGTCCCGGCCGCCGCGATCAGTTTGGCTCCGGCGAGGGCCGAGATGGCGAGCGCCCCGCCCGCCACCCAGTGGTCACCGGAGCCCCGGGCCACCTGCCGCAGATCGAAGCGGAACAGGGCGATCAGGTAGAGCACGATCCCCAGCCAGAACGGCACCAGCGCCGCGTGCGCCAGCCACGGCGTCGAGGTGACCGCGGACAGCGTGGCGCCGAGCACCGCCAGCCCCTCCGTGGCCACGCACCCCAGGAACACCGCCCCCGGCATCCTGCGCCCCCAGTGCCGCACGACCAGGAGGATCAGCACCGGCCACAGGAGCGTCGCCAGCGCCAGCAGCGCGGCGGCCAGGGCCGTCCAGCCGAGCAGCGAGAACCGGGTGCCGAGCACGGTGGTCGCGGCGACCGCGGTGAGCGCGCCCGGTGTCTCCGCCCGCGTCAGCCACTGCGGGCGCTCGGCCAGCAGCAGGTAGACGAAGTTCGCCGCCAGGGTCAGCCAGGCGGCGCAGGCCAGGAACAGGGCGATGCGGGACAGGACCTCGTGTCCCGTCAGGTGCAGGGCGACCGACAGGATGCCGGTCGCCATGACCGCGGCCCCGGCCGCCGGTGGACGCTGCGCCCACCAGGCGCGCAGGGGGGTGGGGAGAGTGCCTGACGACATGCTCCCGATGCTAGAGAGCCGCGCCGGTCAGGCCGGGCGCACCACGCTGTGGATCGACGACTCGCCGTCGTAGTAGATCGACTCCTCGCGCACGTACGCGCCCGGCTTCGGGGCGTGGATCATCATGCCGTTGCCGATGTAGAGGCCGACGTGGCTGAGGTCGTCGTAGAAGAAGACCAGGTCACCGGGTTGCGCCTGGGAGACGGGGACGGTCGTGCCGGCGTTGACCTGGTCGTACGTGACGCGCGGCAGCGTCACCCCCGCGGCCTTCCAGGCGGCCTGGGTGAGGCCGGAGCAGTCGTAGGAGCCGGGGCCGGTGGCGCCCCAGACGTACGGCTTGCCGATCTGGGCGCGGGCGAAGCCGAGCGCCTTCTCGGCCTTGGTGCCGTACGACGGGTCCGGCGTCGAGGAGCCCGACGAGCCGCTGCCGCCGGACTCCGAGGAACCGGAGGAGGTGCCTCCACCGCTCTCCTGCCGTGCGGCCTCCTCCCGCCGTTCGCGCTCCTCGGCCTGCTGGGCCTGCTGCTCGGCCAGCTCCGCGGCCTTGCGGGCGGCCTCCTCCTGCTTCTTCTTCTCGATCGCCGCGAGCCGGGCCTTCTCCTCGGCGGTCAGCTTCGAGAGCAGCTCACGCGCGGTGGCGAGCTTCTTCTGGACGGTCGACTTGGCCGTCTTCAGGTCCTGCTGCGAGCCGGTGAGCGTCTCCAGGCTCTCGGCGGCCTCCCGGCGCTTCTTCATCGTCTCGGACTGCTGCGTGACGTAGTCGTCGACCGCGGTCTTCTGACGGCCGGTGAGCCGGCCCATCAGCTGGTTCTGGTCGAAGTACTCCTGCGGCGAGTCGGCGAGCAGGAAGGTCGCCGTCTCCGGGACCGCCGTGCCCGTGCGGTACTGCGCGGAGGCGAAGGAACCCAGCTCCTCGCGCGCGTCGTTGAGCTTCTGGGTGCGCTGGGCGACGTCGTCGAGGAGGGTGTCGACCTTCTTGCGCTGCTTGGCGGTCTTCTCCTTGGCCGCGTTGTACTTCTCGGTGGCCGACCCCGCCTGGCGGTAGAGGTCGTCGACCTTCTTCTCGACCTCTTCGAGGCTCGGCCTGTCGTCGTCCGACGGGGTGGCGTTCGCCGTCTGGGACAGCAGGGCGACGGAGGTGAGGGCCGCTGTGGCGAGGGCCGGGGTCCGTATGCCCGCGACGCGTGGACCGGTGGGGCGCGACTTGCGGTGCGACGCCAAGGAGGCGCTCCTTCCAAGTGCTCCGCCTACCGGGTTAGCTGTCGGGTTCGGGCGGTGTGACGCGGAAGGGTTGCCCTACGGCGGACCGTCCTCATGGAGGGCGGTGCGGCCGATTCACCCCAGGTTCTCGGTTGGGTCCCCGGCTCCGGGCGCCGTGGCGGGCACGTCGGACTCGGCGGAGGCCGCGCGGCCCGGCGAGGTTCGCCGGAGGGGGTCGTTCGGCCTGCTCGCACGGTAGCCAACTCGTGTGGCCGCTGTGAAGGTTGGTGGGTGATATGCCCGATACATTTTCGTGACCTTGGCGAAGGGTGTCACTCTCCGTGTTCCGGCAGGTCGCAGGGCGTACCGGTGTGAGGTGTCCCGGACATTTTCCGGGGTGGCATCGGGTTGTCGGTGGGGCGCCCTAGACTCGGAGAGCGATGAGCAGCCTCTTTGACGACAGCTTCCTGGCGAGCCTCCAGACCCCCCGGGGTCACGAGGAGGAACCCCCGCCGCCGCCCGAGGACGGTCACGGACCGGAGCCGGTCCCGCACGACCTGTTCGGCGGGAAGTTCGACGCGCCCCCGGAGCGGGACCGGTACTACCGGGACGGCGCCCCGCGCCCCGCCCTGGACCCGGCCGCCCTCCTGGACGGGCTGAACGACAACCAGCGCGCCGCCGTGGTGCACTCCGGCTCCCCCCTGCTCATCGTGGCCGGCGCCGGCTCCGGCAAGACCCGCGTGCTCACCCACCGCATCGCCCACCTGCTGGCCGAGCGCGGCGTCCACCCGGGCCAGATCCTCGCGATCACCTTCACCAACAAGGCCGCCGGCGAGATGAAGGAGCGCGTCGAGCAGCTCGTCGGCCCGCGCGCCAACGCGATGTGGGTGATGACCTTCCACAGCGCCTGCGTCCGCATCCTGCGCCGCGAGTCGAAGCGGCTCGGCTTCACGTCGTCCTTCTCGATCTACGACGCCGCCGACTCCAAGCGGCTCATGGCGCTGGTCTGCCGCGACCTCGACCTGGACCCCAAGCGCTTCCCGCCCAAGTCCTTCAGCGCCAAGATCAGCAACCTGAAGAACGAGCTGATCGACGAGGAGGACTTCGCCGCCCAGGCGGCCGACGGCTTCGAGAAGACGCTCGCCCAGGCGTACGCGATGTACCAGTCGCGGCTGCGTGAGGCCAACGCCCTCGACTTCGACGACCTGATCATGACGACGGTCAACCTGCTCCGCGCCTTCCCGGACGTCGCCGAGCACTACCGCCGCCGCTTCCGGCACGTCATGGTCGACGAGTACCAGGACACCAACCACGCCCAGTACGCCCTGGTGCGCGAGCTGGTCGGCGGGGCCTCGGAGCACCCCGTCGACGTACCGCCTCAGGCCGAGGTCCCGCCCGCCGAGCTGTGCGTGGTGGGCGACGCCGACCAGTCGATCTACGCCTTCCGCGGTGCCACCATCCGCAACATCCTCCAGTTCGAGGAGGACTACCCGAACGCGACGACGATCCTCCTGGAGCAGAACTACCGCTCCACCCAGACCATCCTCACCGCCGCCAACGCGGTCATCGAGCGCAACGAGTCCCGCCGGCCCAAGAACCTGTGGACCAACCAGGGCGCCGGCGCGCAGATCACCGGCTACGTCGCCGACACCGAGCACGACGAGGCCCAGTTCGTCGCCGACGAGATAGACCGCCTCACGGACGCGGGCGAGGCCAAGGCCGGCGACGTCGCCGTCTTCTACCGCACCAACGCGCAGTCCCGTGTCTTCGAAGAGGTCTTCATCCGCACCGGCCTGCCCTACAAGGTCGTCGGCGGCGTCCGCTTCTACGAGCGCAAGGAGGTCCGGGACGTCCTGGCCTACCTGCGGGTGCTGGCCAACCCGGAGGACTCGGTGCCGCTGCGCCGGATCCTCAACGTCCCCAAGCGCGGCATCGGCGACCGGGCCGAGGCGATGATCGACGCCCTGTCGCAGCGCGAGAAGATCAGCTTCCCGCAGGCGCTCAAGCGAGTCGACGAGGCGTACGGCATGGCGGCGCGCTCCGCCAACGCCGTCAAGCGGTTCAACACGCTCATGGAGGACCTGCGCACCATCGTCGAGTCCGGCGCCGGACCGGCGACCGTCCTCGAGGCCATCCTCGAACGCACCGGCTACCTCGCCGAGTTGCAGGCCTCCACCGACCCGCAGGACGAGACCCGCATCGAGAACCTCCAGGAACTCGCGGCCGTCGCCCTGGAGTTCGAACAGGAGCGGGCCGAGGGCGAGGAGGCCGGCACCCTCGCCGACTTCCTGGAGAAGGTCGCCCTGGTCGCCGACTCCGACCAGATCCCGGACGAGGAGGACGGCGACGGCGTCGTCACCCTGATGACCCTGCACACCGCCAAGGGTCTGGAGTTCCCGGTCGTCTTCCTCACCGGTATGGAGGACGGGGTCTTCCCGCACATGCGCGCCCTCGGCCAGGCCAAGGAGCTGGAGGAGGAGCGGCGGCTGGCGTACGTCGGCATCACCCGCGCCCGCGAGCGGCTCTACCTGACCCGGTCCACCCTGCGCAGCGCCTGGGGCCAGCCCTCCTACAACCCGCCCTCGCGCTTCCTGGAAGAGATCCCGGCCCCCCACCTGGAGTGGAAGCGCACCGGTGCGAACGGACCGGCTTCCTCCGCGCCGGTCTCGGGGGTGGCGGCCTCGCTGTCGTCGTCCCGTTCCCGTTCCTCGGCGTCGGGCGCCTCCGGCTTCGCCACCCGCCGGTCCGCCGGCGCGGAGCAGCCGACGGTGTCCCTGGCGGTCGGCGACCGCGTCACGCACGACCAGTTCGGGCTCGGGACGGTCGTCGGGGTCAAGGGCACCGGGTCCAACGCCGAGGCGACCATCGACTTCGGCGACACCAAGCCGAAGCGGCTGCTGCTGCGGTACGCGCCGGTGGAGAAGCTCTGACGGTGCCGGACCGGCCGCGCGGGCCCGGGCTGCGGCTCGGTCCGCGCGGCCGGGCGTTGCACGCACTGCCGCTCGCGTCCGCGGCCGGACGGCGCACGCCCCCGGGGGCGTGCCGACGGCTGAGACGCTACGGCGTCACTGAGGGTTGAGTCCGTGGCTGCGCAGCCACGACAGCGGGTCGATCGCCGAGCCGCCGGAGGGGCGCACCTCGAAGTGCAGGTGCGGGCCGGTCGAGTTGCCCGAGTTGCCGGAGAACGCGATGGCGTCACCGGCTTTGACGCTCGTACCCGAGGGAACCTGGTAGCTGGAGAGGTGGCAGTACCACGTCTCCGTGCCGTCCTTCGCCGTCACGATCATCATGTTGCCGTACGCGCTGTTGTACTGGGTGCGCACCGTGCCGTCGGTCGCGGCCATCACCGTCGTCCCGTAGGACACGGGGAAGTCGATGCCGGAGTGCACGGACATCCAGTTGATGCCGGCCTGCCCGTAGTACGCGCTGAGTCCGTGCTGCGCCACCGGCAGGGCGAACTTGGGGCGCAGCCGCTCCTTGCGGGCCGCCTCCTCCGCCGCGCGCTTCTTCTCGGCGGCCTGCTCGGCCTTGAGGTCGATGCGCTCCTGGGTCCGGCTGGCCCGGTCGGCGAAGTCGTCGGCTCCGGCGGCGAGGCTGGTGAGCTGGGTGTCGAGCTGGTTGTTGGCCGTGGACGGCTTCACCGGCGCGGCCTGCTGCCCGCCCGGGTCCGCGGCCGCCGCCGTGGTCTCCGTGCCCTCGTCGCCGGTGAGGCTGCCGACGGAGGCGGCCGCGATACCGGCGACGCTCATGACGCAGGCCGACGGCACGGCGATGGTCAGCAGCGCGGAGCGCTTGGCGGGCTGGCGGCGGCGGGAACGCGCCCCGGACCGGGAGGCGCCGCGCGCGGCCGGGATGCGGGTGGCCGGGGTGATCTCCTCCTGGCCGTCCAGGAGGGCGGTCGCGGCGGGGAGTTCGCCGGTCGCGGTCAATTCGCCCTCTTGCGGGGCCGGTTCGTCCTCGCCGGGCAGGATGTCCGGGGTGGCGTCCTGCGCTGCCGCGGGCTCCGCAGGGTGCGCGGTGGTGCCGTCGGGGTTCCACTGGGTGGCGTCGTAGGCGCCGGTGTCGAACGGGCCGGTGGTGAAGGCGTTGGCGTCGAAGGCGGCCGTCTCGAAAGCCGTCGCCTCGAAGGTGGCCGTCTCGAAGGCGGCGGTCTCGTCGAAGGCGACCGCCTGGAAGGCGCCGGTGTCCAGGGTGCCGGTGGTGAAGGCGCCGGTCTCGAAGCTGCCGGTCTCGAAGGTCTGCGTGCCCCAGTCCCACTGCTGGGTTCCGTCGGCCGGGTTGCCGGACGGATCCGGCTGGGTCCAGGCGCCGGTGTCCCACTGTCCGGTGGCCTCGGCGCCCGTGGCCTGCGGCTGCGCACCGGCGGGCTCCTGGTAACCGGCCGTCCACGCGGTCGCGTCGTAGGGGCCGGAGTCGTAGCCGGTGTGCTGCTGGGCGGCGTACGCGTCGTAGTGCTGCTGCTGCCCGCCGCCGTCGGACCACTGGGTGGTGTCGTAGGTACCCGTGGTGCCGTACGAGCCCGTCGTGTCGTAGGTGCCGGTGGTGTGGTCCGGCAGGCTGCCGAAGAGAGGGTCCGCGTCGAAGGCCGCGGGGGCGGGGCCGTCGGTCGGAAAACCAGTGGTGTCGTAGCCGCCGTACGTGGTGAGGTCGCCGTACTGGGCCTCCCCTGGGCCGTACGACGCGTAATGCGCCGACGCGGCGTCGGAAGCCGAAGCCGGGGTGGTCATGGTCCCCGACGGGTGACGGTCGTTCACCAACTTCTCTTTCGCCTCGACAACAGGGGCTGCCAGAGCAGTGCGGCGACTGTACCCGGCGGTATACGGGCACGACAATCTTCGTCAGGTTTCGCTCGCGCAGGAAACGGGCAATCGGCCGTGTTTTGGGGGACGGCGGGCACGAGTTTGGCTTTTTGTTCGAGCGGTGTTCGATGCTGAACGGGTTGTTTCGGAGTCAGGCGACCGTCAGACCGCCGGCTCGTCCACCCGACCCCGCTCGCCCCTCCGTCTCCGTGCCGGTCTCCGCCTCGACGGCGTCCAGTGCCTGCCGGATCCCCGTGGCCACGGCCGGGTGCACCGGCAGCGCGAGGTGGCCGACGCCGCTCACCCGTACGTTCTGCACGGTGAGGTCGGGATGGTCGAGACAGGCCGTCTCCAGCGGGTCCATCACCCGGTCCAGGTCGCTCCAGAAGCTGACGAACTGCGTACGGCAGCCGGGCGTGGGCCTGGACAGCTCCTCGATCACCGCCGACCCGGGGCGCATCTGGCGCACGATCGGATGGGCGTTGGCCAGCGGGACCACGCGGGTGCCGGAGTGCGGGGTACCGAGCGTCACCAGCGTCCGGACCCGCAGGTCACCGCCGAGCCGCTGCACGTAGTACCGCGCGATCAGCCCGCCGAGGCTGTGCCCGACGACGTCGACGCGCTCGCTGCCGGTGCGCTCGCAGATCTCCTCGATGTGCCGGCCGAGCAGCTCGGCCGCCGTACGGATGTCGCAGGTCAAGGGGGAGTAGTTCAGCGAGTCGACCTGGTGCCTGCCGTGCTGGGCCAGGCTGCGGCGCAGCAGCAGGAAGACCGAGCGGTTGTCGATGAAGCCGTGCAGCAGGACGACCGGCGTGCTCGCCGGTGCCGGAAGCCGGGCAGCCGGCGGGGCGGGCTCCGGATCCCGTGGGCCCGCGGACGGGAGGGGCAGGCAGGGGCGGCGCTCCTGGACGATCCCCGAGGGGTAGAGGAGCAGATGCCCGGCGAGGATCGCGACCTCCAGGGCGCTCGCCTTCAGGAAGGTCAGGGAGAGCCCGGTCAGTCGTCCGGGCAGGCTCGCCAGTTCCGTCAGTCCCGGGATTCCGGGCAGGCCGGGCAAGCCCGGGAGGAGACGCTGAAAAAGCGGAAGAAGGGGCAGTGCTGCCGTGGTGACCTTCATGGGGCCGACCTCCGTCCGGCACGCGCAGGGACGCCTCTGTCCCCCGTGTGCCCTCGTTGGAGTGCCGTGACACCAGTGACTGGCGATGTTTGCGAGGTTTACCCGGATGGGTGTGTCGACGTGCGGTATCCGAGCCAGGGGTGTCCCACGGGTCTGCTCTGACCTGTGGGAATCGTCTGGCCCGTGGTGTCGGTGATACGGCGACGAGGCCCGCTGCTTCCCCGTCCCGCCCTCGCTGCGGCTCTCCGTGCGCGTGATGTCGCCGCGCCCTCGTGCGGTGCGCGGCGAACGTGTCCCACCGTGTGATTTCCCCCTCTGTATCCACCGCGAAACTGCCGGTTGCGGGATGCTGGAGATAACGTTCGTTCACTTCCCGGACGTCGTGGTGCGGGCCATGCGTGCCGCGAAGGCGCGCGCTGTGCGGACTTCGTGCACGAGGCGCGGTGCCGAGTGCCGTGCTGCTGTGTACGGCGTCGGCGAAGTGTGCGGTACTTGTCGGTATGGATGTAGTCGCTTCATGGAGGCAGTGATGGGTGTGGCAGCCGGTCCGATCCGCGTGGTGGTGGCCAAGCCGGGGCTCGACGGCCACGATCGCGGGGCCAAGGTGATCGCGCGGGCGCTGCGTGACGCCGGTATGGAGGTCATCTACACCGGGCTCCACCAGACACCCGAGCAGATCGTGGACACCGCGATCCAGGAGGACGCCGACGCGATCGGGCTGTCCATCCTCTCCGGTGCGCACAACACGCTCTTCGCCGCCGTGATCGCGCTGCTGCGGGAGCGGGACGCGGCGGACATCCTCGTCTTCGGCGGCGGGATCATCCCCGAGGCGGACATCGCTCCGCTGAAGGAGAAGGGCGTCGCCGAGATCTTCACGCCGGGTGCCACGACGGCGTCGATCGTGAACTGGGTCCGGGCGAACGTGCGGGAACACGCGGAGGCGTAACCGCCCCTCTCCCGGGCGGTCGTGGGTGCCGGTGGCTCCCACGGTGCGCCATGCCCTACCCCGCTGCCAGCTCCTCCGCCATCGCCGCCCGCAACCGCAGTGTCGTGACGAGTCGTTGGAAGGCCTCCGCCCAGTAGCCACCGGCGCCCGGCGACGCGTCCTCCGACTCGTCCGGTATCGCCAGCAGGCCGTTGAGACGGCCCGCCTCCGCGGGGTCGAGGCAGCGTTCGGCCAGCCCCATCACCCCGCTGAAGCTCCACGGATAACTCCCGGCGTCCCGGGCGATGTCGAGCGCGTCCACCACGGCACGTCCGAGCGACGGGGCCCACGGCACCCCGCACATGCCGAGCAGCTGGAACGCCTCGGACAGCCCGTGCGTGGCGATGAAACCGGCCACCCAATCGGCCCGTTCACCCGCCCGCAGCGTGCCGAGCAGCTTGGCCCGCTCGGCCAGGGACACCGCGCCGGGACCACCCGCCTCGGGCGCCGTGGGCGGCCCCAGCAACGCCCGCGCCCACGCCCCGTCGCGTTGTCGCACCGCCGCCCGGCACCAGGCCGCGTGCAGTTCGCCCCGCCAGCCGTCCGCCACCGGCAGGGCGACGATCTCCTCGGGGCCGCGTCCGCCGAGCCGAGCCGGCCAGGTCGCCAGCGGGGCCGCCTCGACCAACTGGCCGAGCCACCAGGACCGTTCGCCCCGCCCGCCGGGCGGCTTGGCCACCACGCCGTCCCGCTCCATGCCCGCGTCGCACTCGTGCGGCGCCTCGACGGCGATCGCCGGACGGTCCGGGGCGCGGTCGAGGGACACGCAGGTCACGGCCCGGGCCGCCATCCGCGCGGCCAGCGCCGAGTCCGGCAGGGCCGACAGCAGCTCCGCCGCCGTCGCCCGTACGTTGCGGCTGCGGTCGGCCAGCGCCTGTTCCAGGAAGGGCTCGTCAGCCGGTGCGAGTCCGGTCCGAAGCGAGTCGAGGAACATCAGCCTGTCCTCGGCCCGCTCCGTCCCCCAGGTCGAGGCCAGCAGCCCGCGCGCGCCGGCCGGGTCGCGGGCGCGCAGGGACGCCAGCAGGGCGACCCGTTCGGCGAACAGGCCCTCGTCCCAGAGCCGCCGCACCCGGTCCGCGGCGTCGGGACCGGGCAGCGCGGTCCCGCCCCCCGGCGTGGCACGCAGGGCGAACCGCCAGTCCGGATTCAGCCGGGCCAGCCACAGGGCACGGGGCCCCGCGAACCGCAGCGCCGCCGGCCGCAGGTCCGTGCGCCCGCGCGCCGCGTCCAGCAGCGCCGGAAGGGCCTCGGGCGGCGCCGCGAAACCGTGCGTGTTGGCCGTCGCCAGCCACTGGGGCAGCAGCTCCATCAGATCGGGCGCGGCACCCCGGCGCCCGCCGGCCGCGGCGCCGGACCGGTCGGCGAGGAGCATCGTGAGGCGCCGGGCGGCCGCGGCGGGCAGGGGTGGACGCGGATCCTCGGGAGCCGGGTCGGGGCGCCGCGCCGCACGGGCCGGCCGCAGCCCGGCACGGCGACGGACGGTCTCCGCGGCCGCCGCGTCGAGCAAAGCGGCCGGCGCACCCGGTCCGGGCTCGCTGCCCGGCGGCGTACGCCGGTCCGTGCCGAGCAGGGCGGCGGTGACGAGCTCCTCCCAGGAGGCCGTCGTCGGTGATGGTGCGCTCGGGGGAGTGGGTGTGCTGGTCATGCGGTCCCCTCTGTTTCCCTCTTGGATCCGTGGCCTGGGGCGGGTCGGTGCGGGCATGGCGTGCAGGGGGCTGGCG
>NZ_QHJH01000066.1 GCF_003947455.1 Streptomyces sp. WAC 04229
GTCCGCGGTGGCGAGGTGGGGATCGGGCGACGCCGGTGGGGTCGTCGATCCGCTCTCCGGTTCACCGGCTGGTTCGGAGCCGGAACCGGAGCCGGACCCGGGGTCCGTGGCGGGGCCGGGGCGGCCGGCGGCGGCGCGGGGCGGTGCCGAGCCGAGCCGGCTGGCGAGCCAGACGGCGTCCGCGACATCCTCGGCGGTGACGTCGAGGCCGGCGCGTCGCAGTCGGCCGATCAGCTCCTCCAGCGGCGCCCCCTGCATCGGGCCCTCACCTCGACCGGTCGAGCCGCTGCATGAGCAGGTCCGCGATGCGCTCGCGGGTGAGCCGTTCCGCGTGGGGCGTGTGCTGGGTGAGGAAGAGCGCGTTGAGGAGTTGGTCCGCGGCCATCACCTCGCCCGGTTCCCGGTCGAGGAACCTGCCGATCAGGTCCTGTCCCGCGGCGACCCCCTCCTCGCCGAGGTGTGCTTCCACCATCGCGGTGAGCTGTTCCTCCCCCGGTGGCTCCAGCTCGAGCTGGACGCAGCGCCTGAGCAGCGGCGCCGGGAAGTCCCGCTCGCCGTTGGAGGTCAGGACGATGAGGGGGAAGCTGGTGCAGGCGATGCGCCCGCCGTGCACCGCGATCCGGCCGCTGTCGTGCGCGAGCACCTCGACCACGGGCTGCCGGTCGGCGACGCGTTCCAGTTCCGGGATGGCGAACTCGCCCTCCTCCAGCGTGTTCAGGAGGTCGTTGGGCAGGTCGAGGTCGCTCTTGTCGAGTTCGTCGATGAGCAGGACCCGGGGCAGTTCGGAGGGCAGCAGCGCGGTCCCGAGCGGTCCGAGCCGGATGTACGCGCCGATGCCCCGGTCCCTGTCCGCTCCGTCGTCCCCGTCGCTTCCGTTGCCGCCGCCGTTTCCGTCGTCGCTGCCGTTTCCGTTGCCGCCGGCGCCGCGTGCGCGCTCCAACTGGACGTCCTGGAGCCGTCCGATCGCGTCGTAGCGGTACAGACCGTCCTGCAGGGTCGTCCGGCTGACGATCGGCCAGCGCAGCACCCGGCCCAGCTTCAGCTCGTGGGCGACGGCGTAGGCGAGGGTGGACTTCCCGGTGCCGGGGTTGCCGGTGACGAGGAGCGGGCGACGCAGGTAGAGGGCCGCGTTGACGGCGTCGACCTCGGCGGGGCGGGGCGCGTAGTTCTCCGCACGGCGGCGGCGGACGCCGAGCCGACGGGCGCCGCCCGGGTCCTCCGACCCGGCCTGCGCGCCGTCCCGTCCGCGCGTGAAGTCGCGCCAGGGAGGCGGCTCCGGTAACCGCCGTACACCGTCGTGCGGCTGACCCACTCCGCGGTAGATCCGCCAGTCGTTCACCATGGGCTCCTTCCGGCTCTGGTGATCCTGCAGCGGTCCGGGCCGTTCGAGTACGACGTTACCGTCCGGCCCCCGGGCCCGCCGAGACTCCCGGACGCTCCTGCTTTCCCGATACCCGGACACCGGGGAAGCGGCGTCTCGTGATGCGGCATCAGGCGGTCCGGGGTCCGGCGAGCGGAGGCGGCCGCATCGTCTCCGCCCCGTACGGTGGACGGTCCGGGGGGTCGAAGAGGACGGCGATCCTGCCCGTGAGTTCCTCGCTCAGGGCGATGTCGGGGTCCGAGGCACCGATGCGCTGGTCGCGGACGTGCGCGTGCAGGCCCTCGGCGTGGCCCGCGAGGGACAGCAGGCGGGCGGCGTTCCGGTGGAACGCCCGGCACCCGTCGTGGTCGTGGCCGTCTCTGCGCCACAGCACCAGGGGGTGTCCGGCGGCGAGGGCGACGTCCATGGCCTCCCGCCCGGCGCCGCTTCCGACGGGCCCGCAGAAGACCGGCACGCAGCCGTCGGCGCTGCCCGACAGCCGGCGGAACGTGCCGAGCCTGCTCTCCCGGCGCCCGCCGGACTCGTGCCCGGTGTCCGTCGACTCGCCGCGCAGCGGGATGCCGGAGAGCGGCCCCCGCGCGGTGGCCGTCCAGCGCCGGCGCCATTCGGGGATCGGTGCCTTGGCGTTGCGGCGGCGGTCGCGGAGCAGAACGGTACGGCGCAGTCCGAGCGGCATGGACTGCTCGTCGAAGAGATCGGTCTCCTCGTACTCGCCCGGCTCACCGGATGCGACGTCCCTCTCGGGGACGAGCCGCCACTCGTCTATCGGCTCGTCGAGCAGTGCGCGAGGCAGGAACGCCTCGACCACCGCCAGGTGTTCACCGCGGTCGCCCAGCCGCAGCGCTTCGGCCAACGGCTCCCTCAGGTACTCCTGGAGTTCGTGGCGCCGTACACCGAGGTCGTTGCTGTAGAGGGGGGTGACGTCCCGGCCGTCGTACAGGAGTCGCACGCTCAGCGGGTAGCGCTCCCCGTAGACCGGCTCCCCGATGTCGACGAGCACGTCGGCCCCGGTGCGGGCCGGCGTCTCGCGCGCGAGGACGGGACCGGCGGACCGGGCGGCGGCCGGTTCGCGCACGTCGCCGAGCAGCCGGTCGATGTCCTCGCGGATCACCGGCTGGGCGTACAGGACCGCCTGCTCCCCGATCCACCGGGTGAAGTCCCGCAGCCGCTCCGGGTCGGTGCCGCCCGGGCGTTCCAGCACGGTGTGCCGGGCCACCTTGGCCGCGTACAGCAGTACGGCGTCCAGGTCGAGTTCGGGCCTGCCTGTTTTGTCGCCGAGGTCGCGCAGCCCGTGCAGCAGGGCCGCGCCCTCCCGCCAGGTGCGCGGGTCCTCGGGGAAGGGGGACCGGAAGTCCGACTGCACCACGCGGGACTTGGCCTCCTGCACGAGGTCCACGATCTCCCCCGGACCGCTGGGCGGCGGCAGCTGGGCGAGGTGGCCGTAGAGGTGGAGGCGCTGGGCGGGGTTGAGGATACCGGGGGTGCCGGGGTCGCGCAACCCGGTCTGGACACGCGTCCAGTCGGTGTCCGCTCCGGGCCGGTTGAAGCGGGCGAGGTGGTGCAGGTCGTGCTCGCGCATGACGGTGTGCAGGATGTCGCCCCCGGGCACGTCGTGCAGTTCGCGCAGCGCGGTGACGGGGACGGCGGCCCCCTCGGACTGCCGGACGCCCTTGTTCATGCCGATGACGGAGCCGTGGCGCAGGTCGACGACGGGCCCGCCGGACAGGCCCTCGACCGGGAGGGCGCCGGTGAGCAGCAGGGCCTTGCCGTCCCGGCCGCTGGCCTCACCGACGCCGTGCCGGAGGCCGAGGGCGCCGGTCTGCCGCGACCAGCCGTGCAGCGAGACCGGGGCGGGGATGGTCGGCGCGCGATCGCTCAGCCAGACGCAAGGGGCGTCGTCCGCGCCGTGCACCCGGACGAGCGCGATGTCCGGGAACCCCCAGCGCCCGCGGCCCGCGTGCGCGGGCTCGGGCCGCGGTTTGGCGAGCACCACCTCGCCCGTGGTGGTGCCGCCCTGCCAGGTGACCCCGACGGGGCTGCGACTACGCCACACCTCCGCTCCCCCCTTCCCCACGACGTGGGCACAGGTCAACAGCCAGCCCGGCGCTATGAAGAATCCCGATCCCCAGTATTCGCCACGCTCCGGTGCATACCCGTCACCCGGTGCGACGATGCGCGCGAGCGAGGGGCGCACCAGCTCTTCGAGGGCGCTCATACGGCCCCGGACGCCGGAGGTCCGGGCGGGGGAACGGCACCGCCTTCCGGTCCGGGTCGCGGCGCGCCGTCCCGGCGGGCGGGTTCGGTCCAGGTCAACGACACGTTCAGCGACGCGTTGCCGCCGCCTCCCGCGATCGCGGCCACGACGCTGCCGGCCTGCGCCGACAGCTCGATGCCGAAGCCGACGGAGACCTCGACGGATTCCTGGGTGTCCAGTCCGGCGCGCAGGGAGCGCACGACACCACCGACCGTGCCGGCGAGGCCCCCCGCCATGTCGATGACGCGGTCCCGTACTCCGGTGTCCTCGAAGCCGTCCCCGGACGTCCCGTCGTCGGGCGCACTCACCCTGGCCCAGACGACGGTCCCGTCGTCGAGCCGTACCTGTTCGATCCCCCCGGCCACGGCGCCCCCGTCCGTTCGCTTCCGGCTCCCCCGCTGCTGTGGAGGTCTCTTACCCCAACGGGGGGAGCAGGCTAAACCCCTGGCCGTGCCGGGAGCTTCACGCCGAGTGGCCCTACTCCTCGTCCTCGTCCTCGTCGTCCAGCCGGGCGAGCCAGGTGGCCAGGCGCTCGACGGGCACCTCGAAGTCCGGGTTGAGGTCGACGAACGTACGCAGCTGTTCGGCGAGCCACTCGAAGGTGACCTCCTCCTCGCCGCGCCGCTTCTCCAGTTCCTCGATGCCGCGGTCGGTGAAGTACATGTGGCGTTCTCCTGCGTGCGTCCGTGTTCCGAATCCGCCCCCAAGCCTATGCAAACGGCACCGCGCGGGCGCCGTGCGCCCCAGGCCGGGGGCGGAGCCCGGCGGTCCGCCGGGCGTCGGGCGGGCGCGTTCACGGCAACCGACTCCACGGCTGAGGCGGTGACAAGCCGGGGCAGACCGAACCGTTCCGGCCGATCACCGATCAGCAGAACGGATGTCTTGACTTTCCGTGCCCGCGATATATCGTGAATGGCGGAGGACGCGATATGGCGCGTTCGGTCGAGGAGGTCTGCACCATGTCCGAGTGGTCCGTCGCGGAGCCCGGAAAACTCACCTTCGACGAGTCCGTGAGCCGCCTGCACGTACGCATCGTCAACGGAACGGTGAACGTCGTGGGCACGGACGAGGGTTCCGCCCGTCTGGAGGTCTCCGAGATCGAGGGACCGCCCCTGATCGTCACCCATGAGGACGGCGCGCTCACCGTGGCCTACGAGGACCTGCCCTGGAAGGGCTTCCTCAAGTGGCTCGACCGCAAGGGCTGGCGCCGCAGCGCGGTGGTCTCCCTGGCGGTGCCGACCGGCACCCGCGTGGAGGTGGGCGCGGTCAGCGCCGCGGCCGTCGTCTCCGGGCTCGACGGGCACGCCGAGGTGAGGGGCGTCTCCGGCGACACCACCCTGGTGAGCCTCGCGGGCCCGGTCCGCGCGGACACCGTCTCGGGGAGCGTGGAGGCCCAGGCCCTCACCGGAGACCTGCGCTTCAACTCCGTCTCCGGTGACCTGACGGTGGTGGAGGCGGGTTCCTCCGTGCGGGCGGACTCCGTGAGCGGATCGATGATCGTCGACCTGGACCCGGCCGGCGGACCCACCGACATCAGCCTGACCAGCGTCTCGGGCGAGATCGCCATCCGGCTGCCCCAGCCCGCCGACGCCCGGGTGGAGGCCAACACCGCCAGCGGCGCGGTCTCCAGCGCCTTCGAGGACCTCCGGGTGGGCGGCCAGTGGGGCGCCAAGCGGATCACCGGGCGCCTCGGCGCGGGCAACGGACGGCTGAAGGCCACCACGATCTCCGGCTCGATCGCCCTGCTGCGGCGGCCGGGCCCGGCGGACACTCCGTGGGAGCGGGAGCCGCGGGACACCGGCCCGGCGCACGACGCGCCGGGTGACTCGGGGGACAATTCCGCTGCCGTCCGGGACCACGGCGACACCGCCGCCCCGTCGGACGGCACGACCGACAAGAAGGTGCTCTGACATGCCCCCCGTCTTCGCCCACGGCCGACTGCGCCTCTACCTCCTCAAGCTCCTGGACGAGGCCCCGCGCCACGGCTACGAGGTGATCCGGCTCCTCGAAGAGCGCTTCCAGGGCCTCTACGCCCCGTCGGCGGGCACGGTGTACCCGCGCCTGGCCAAGCTGGAGGCCGAGGGACTGGTCACCCACACCACCGAGGGCGGACGCAAGGTGTACGCCATCACGGACGCCGGCCGTGCCGAGCTGGCCGAGCGCAGCGGCGAGCTGGCCGATCTGGAGCTGGAGATCCGGGAGTCGGTCGCCGAGCTGGCCGCCGAGATCCGGGCCGACGTGCGCGGCGCGGCGGGAGACCTGCGCCGGGAGATGCGGGCCGCGGCCAGCGCGGCGCGCCAGGGCGCCGGATCGAGGACGCAGGACGAGTCGGGCGCGACCGGGGGCGTCGACGACAAGGAGGCCTGGCGGGCCGCCAAGGAGGAGATGCGCCGGGTCAAGCAGGAGTGGAAGGAGCAGGCCCGCCGCGCCAAGGACGAGAGCAGGCGCGCCCGCGACGAGGCCCAGCGGGCCCGGCGTCAGGCCAAGGAGGCCCAGGAGCGGGCGCGGACCCAGGCACAGGAGGAGGTGCAGCGCATCGCCCAGCGGGTCCAGGAGCAGGTGCAGGACCACTTCTCGCGGGGCGACTGGCCCACGGGACTGCGCGAGGGGCTGAGCGAACTGGCGAAGGAGGTCGGCGACTTCGGCAAGGACTTCGGGAAGGAGTTCGGCAAGGACTGGGGCTTCGGCCGCACCGACGCGGGCTCCACCACCCCCCGGCCCGAGTACTCCGCCACCGCCGAGGACTTCCCCGCCGGATACGCCCCGGCCTGGGCCCACGAGGACACCGCGGACTCCACCGGGGACCCGGCCCGTGACCTGGACCGGCTGCTCGACCGCTTCCGGGACGACATCCGCGACGCCGCCCGGGACCGAGGCGTCACGCCCGACCAGCTCCGTGACGCCCGTCGTCAGTTGTCGGCGGCGGCGGCGCACATCGGGGCGATTCTGCGGACGCCGAAGGCCTGACCTCCGGGACACGGCCCCCGGCACCCGGCCGGGGGCGTCGGACGCGGGACGCCGGGCTCAGGCGGCGCCCGCGCCCTCACCGGAGTCGTCGCCCAGCACCCTGGTCAGCGACGCGTGGGTCACCCCGTGGTCGGCGAGCACCTCCGCGGGCACACCGGGGCGGATCGTCAGCGCGAGGAGGAGATGCTCGTCCCCGATGCGCCGGTCGTGCCGGGCGACGGCGACCCGCAGCGCCTTCTCCAGCACCTCCTTGGCGCCCCGGTCGAAGCCGCGGTGCCCGGACCAGCGGCGTCCGCCCTTCCGCTCGCCGGACATGACCCCGACACCGTGCACCTCCTCCACCCGGGCGACGACCTCAGAGACGTCGATGCCCAGTCCGGCGAGGGCATCGGTCTCGGCCTGCGTCAGACCGGCCCGGCGCCGCGCCTGAGCCAGCGCCCGCCGCACCGAGTCCCGGCGCTCACCGCCGGCCCCGAGTGCCGTCAGCGCGAAGGAGGCCCGGCTGCCCTCCCGGTCCAGCAGGGCGAGCAGCAGGTGTCCGGTGTCGACGGTCCGCGCATCCGCGGCCTCGGCGTGCTCGACGGCCCCCTGCACGACCGCTCGGGCGTCCTTCGTGAATCGCTCGAACATCAATGCCTCCCGTACTTCTTGTGCACGGCCTGCCTGCTGACTCCGAGCTCCGTGGCGATCTCCTGCCACGACCAGCCCTGGTGGCGCGCGCTGCGCACCTGCACCGACTCCAGCTGCTCCAGCAGCCTCCGCAGTGCGGCGACGGCCCGCAGCCCGACCCTGGGGTCGCGGTCACCCGCACGCGTGGCGAGATCCGTTGCTTCGCTCATGCATGTCAACTTAGATTGACACCTCCGCGATGTCAATCCAGGTTGACGTCGCGGGGTCAGGAGCCGCTGAGCACGATCTTGCCGAACAGCTCCCCGGAGGCCATCCGCTCGAACCCCTCACGGGCCCGGTCCAGCGGAAGCACCTCGTCGATGACGGGACGTACACCGGTGGCGGCGCAGAAGGAGAGCAGGTCCTCCAGTTCGTCCTTGGTGCCCATCGTGGAGCCGACGACCCGCAGCTCCAGGAAGAAGATCCGGGTCAGCTCCGCGTGGGAGGGCCGGTCGCCGCTGGTGGCGCCGGAGATGACCAGCGTCCCGCCCGGCCGCAGCGACTTCACCGAGTGCGACCAGGTGGCGGCGCCCACGGTCTCGATGACGGCGTCCACCCGCTGCGGCAGCCGCGCACCCGGCTCCACGGCCTCCACCGCGCCCAGCTCCAGGGCCCGCTTCCGCTTCGCCTCGTCCCGGCTGGTGGCGAAGACCCGCAGCCCCGCGGCCCTGCCGAGCACGATCGCGGCCGTGGCCACGCCACCGCCGGCGCCCTGCACCAGCACGGAGTCGCCGGGACGCACCCCGGCGTTGGTGAACAGCATCCGGTACGCCGTCAGCCAGGCGGTGGGCAGACAGGCGGCCTCCGCGAAGGACAGCTCCTTCGGCTTGGGCAGGATGTTCCAGGTGGGCACGGCGACCTGCTCGGCGAACGTCCCCTGGTAGCGCTCGGTGAGGATGGAGCGCGGCTCCCGGGGGCCGACCCCGTGGCCGGTCTGGCCGATCACCGAGTGCAGGACGACCTCGTTGCCGTCCGCGTCGACACCGGCGGCGTCGCAGCCCAGGATCATCGGCAGCCGGTCCTCCGGGAGGCCGACGCCGCGCAGGGACCAGAGGTCGTGATGGTTGAGGGAGGCGGCCCTGACATCGACGACACTCCAGCCGGGCCGGGCCTCGGGAGCCGGACGCTCCCCCAACTCCAGGCCGGTCAGCGGCTCGTCGCGGTCGATTCGGGCGGCGTAGGCAGCGAACATGGCCCCGACGATAGGTTCCTCACCCCCCGACCGGAACCACGACGCCCTGTGACACACACCCTCTTGCCACCAGCGCCGCCGCCGAGTCAGGCAGCAGCCTCCCGCACAAGCGAGCGGCCCCGCCCTCCCGAGGAGGACGAGGCCGCTCAGCGCACACGCGTGTCACACCGTCACCGGCGCGCCACACCCTCCGCACGGGCCGCGGCCGCCACCGCCGCCGTGACGGCCGGGGCGACCCGCTCGTCGAACGGGGACGGGATGACGTAGTCCGCGGCGAGGTCGTCGCCCACCACGGAGGCCAGCGCCTCGGCCGCCGCGAGCTTCATGCCCTCGGTGATCCGCGACGCCCGCACCTGGAGCGCGCCCGCGAAGATGCCCGGGAACGCCAGCACGTTGTTGATCTGGTTCGGGAAGTCCGAGCGCCCCGTGGCGACGACCGCCGCGTACTTGTGGGCGACCTCCGGGTGCACCTCGGGGTTCGGGTTGGCCATCGCGAAGACGAAGGCACCCTTCGCCATCGAGGCCACCGCCTCCTCGGCCACCGTGCCGCCGGAGACGCCGATGAAGACGTCGGCGCCCGCGAGCGCGTCCTCCAGCGAGCCGGACAGCCCCGCCTTGTTGGTGAACGAGGCCACCTCCTGCTTGACCGGCGTGAGGTCCGCACGGCCCGCCGAGATGATGCCCTTGCGGTCGGCCAGCGCGACGTCCCCGATACCGGCCTCCACCAGCATCTTGGCGATGGCGACACCGGCCGCGCCCGCGCCCGAGATCACCGCGCGCAGCTCGCCCAGCGTCCGCCCGCTCAGCCGCGCCGCGTTGCGCAGCGCCGCCAGCGTCACGACCGCAGTGCCGTGCTGGTCGTCGTGGAAGACCGGGATGTCCAGCCGCTCCTGGAGCTTTCGCTCGATCTCGAAGCAGCGCGGCGCCGAGATGTCCTCCAGATTGACGCCGCCGAACGAGGGCGCGAGGCGGACCACGGTCTCGACGATGTCGTCGGCGTCCGTGCAGTTCAGGGCGATCGGGACCGCGTCCACCCCGCCGAACTGCTTGAAGAGGATCGCCTTCCCCTCCATCACCGGGAGGGACGCCTCGGGCCCGATGTCCCCGAGTCCCAGCACCGCCGTGCCGTCCGTCACGACCGCGACGACCGAGGACTTCCAGGTGTAGTCGTGGACGAGGTCGGGCTGCTCGGCGATCGCGCTGCACACTTTCGCGACGCCGGGCGTGTACGCCAGGGACAGGTCTTCCTTGTCACGGACCGGCACGGTGGCCTGCACGGCCATCTTGCCGCCGCGGTGCAGCGCGAACGCGGGGTCGAAGGAGTCGAGCGGCTCAGCGCCCGCCCCCTGCTCCGCACCGGCTCCGTTGTCGCTGCGAGGATTGACGATCTCCGCTGCCACTTTGTCTTACCCCTTAAGAGTTCATGGTTTGAGGGTTTGTCCACTCCTGGTGAGGAATGGGCGGGCACCGCGCGGGAGGGATGGCTGTACGGGCCACGAGGACCCCGCGCGACGGGCGCGCCGCACACGCGCCCTGAGCCCCTGATGAGGGGTGTAAAGAACCTTCTTACCCGACGGACGCCTCCGGCGACGAGTCGGATAAGAGCAAGCTCACATGTCGGACCCCGAACGCCGCATGTCGGTGACATGGCTCATAGCCGGGGATCAGGACAACCTCGCGGCACCCCTTGACAGACCGGGAGAAGCGGCTTGCAACGGCCGTACACACTGACGATCCATGCCCGGATAACGAGAAATTCCGCAGATCTTCCGGCCGGAGGGCCAGATTCCCGTAAAGGTTCGGTCGTGATGTACCGACCTGATGCGGTTCGGGGGGTGACCCGTTATCCGATTTTGACATGACGGCCCCCCTGAATGGCCGAGTCCGAATGGCAAGATGCCGTAATCACACGAGGTCGCGGCACTCGAAGGTGTGTGCTCACGTCGACCCACGGCGCCCGCCGGCCCCCGGCAGGCGTTCCGCTCCACCGGAACACCACCGTCCCCATCGGCAACTCCATCCATCCGCCGGAGGAACCACCATGACCGCAAGCTCCACCCGTCGTACGACCGCCGCGCACTCCCGGCTAGCAGCGGTCGGTGCGATCGCGGTCGCAGGCGCGCTGCTGCTCACCGGATGCGGCGACCAGACCGAGAACAGCGACTCCGGCAGCGACAGCCAGTCCTCGAGCGGTGCTCCGCTGGCCGACAAGCTGCCGCAGTCGATCCGCGACAAGGGCACCGTCAAGGTCGGCTCCGACATCGCCTACGCGCCCGTCGAGTTCAAGGACGACTCCGGCAAGACGGTCGGTATCGACCCCGACCTCGCGGACGCCCTGGGCAAGCAGCTCGGCGTGAAGTTCGAGTTCGAGAACGGCACCTTCGACACCCTGATCACGGGTCTGCGTTCCAAGCGGTACGACATCGCCATGTCCGCGATGACCGACACCAAGGACCGCCAGGAGGGCATCGACTCGGACACCGGCAAGAAGGTCGGTCAGGGCGTCGACTTCGTCGACTACTTCACCGCCGGTGTCTCCATCTACACCAAGAAGGGCGACGACCAGGGCATCAAGACCTGGTCCGACCTGTGCGGCAAGAAGCTCGTGCTCCAGCGCGGCACGGTCTCCGAGGACCTGGCCAAGGCCGAGAACGAGAAGTGCCCGGCCGGCAAGAAGATCTCCATGGAGGCCTTCGACAACGACCAGCAGGCCCAGACCCGCCTGCGCGCGGGCGGCGCCGACGCCGGCTCCTCCGACTTCCCGGTGGCGGCGTACGCGGTGAAGACCTCCGGTGGCGGCAAGGACTTCGAGCTGGTCGGCGAGCAGGTCGAGGCCGCGCCGTACGGCATCGCGGTCGCCAAGGAGAGCACGCAGCTGCGCGACGCCCTGAAGGCGGCGCTGGACGCGGTGATCGCCAACGGCGAGTACAAGAAGATCATGGACAAGTGGGGCGTGGCGGAAGGCGCCGTCACGGAGGCCACCATCAACGGCGGCAAGTGACCGCGCGGCGGGCACTGAAAGGCAACATCCGTGACTGTTGACATCGACAAGACGGGCTCCGGCCCGGCGGACACCCCGCCGGCCGGCCCGGAGGCCATCAAGGCCATCCCGGTCCGGCACTACGGCCGCTACCTCACCGCGGTCGTCGCGATCGCGCTGCTGGCCGCGGTCGTGTACGCGTTCTCCCAGGGCAAGATCAACTGGGGCACGATCCCGGACTACTTCTTCGACGACCGCATCCTGTCCGGTATGGGCAAGACGCTCCTGATCACCGTCCTGGCCATGCTCATCGGCATCGTCGGCGGCGTCATGCTCGCGGTGATGCGGCTGTCGAAGAACCCGGTGACCTCGTCCATCGCGTGGTTCTACATCTGGTTCTTCCGCGGCACGCCGGTCCTGGTGCAGCTGATCGTCTGGTTCAACCTGGGCCTGGTCTTCGAGTACATCAACCTCGGCCCGTTCTACCGCGACGAGTGGTCCGACTTCATGACGCCGTTCCTGACGGCGCTGCTCGGGCTCGGCCTCAACGAGGCCGCGTACATGGCGGAGATCTGCCGCGCCGGTCTGCTGGCGGTCGACGAGGGCCAGACGGAGGCGTCGCACGCCCTCGGCATGAGCCACACCAAGACGCTGCGCCGCATCGTCATCCCGCAGGCGATGCGCGTGATCGTGCCGCCGACGGGCAACGAGGTCATCAACATGCTGAAGACGACCTCGCTGGTCTCGGTCGTCCAGTATCCCGAGCTGCTCCGCGCCGCCCAGGACATCGGCCAGACCTCGGGCGCGCCCGCCGAGATGCTGTTCCTGGCGGCGGCCTGGTATCTGCTCCTGACGTCGGTCTTCAGCGTCGGCCAGTACTACCTGGAGCGGCACTACGCCCGCGGTTCCAGCCGCAGCCTGCCGCCGACGCCGCTGCAGAAGATCCGGGCGAACCTGTTCTCCCTGTCGACCCGCTCCAGCACGACGGGAGGTGCCGCATGACCGCCATGGTCAAGGCCGAGGGCGTCCACAAGTCCTTCGGCGCCATCGAGGTCCTCAAGGGCATCGACCTGGAGGTGAAGTCGGGTGAGGTGTTCTGCCTGATCGGCCCCTCCGGCTCCGGCAAGTCCACCTTCCTGCGGTGCATCAACCACCTGGAGAAGATCAACGCCGGACGGCTCTACGTCGACGGCGAGCTGGTCGGCTACCGCCAGAAGGGCGACAAGCTCTACGAGCTGAAGGACAGCGAGGTCGCGGTCAAGCGCCGGGACATCGGCATGGTCTTCCAGCGCTTCAACCTGTTCCCGCACATGACGGCTCTGGAGAACGTCATGGAGGCGCCGGTCCAGGTCAAGGGCGTCAGCAAGGCGCAGGCTCGGGAGCGCGCGGGCGCCCTGCTGGAGCGGGTGGGCCTGGCCGACCGGGCCCGCAACTACCCCTCGCAGCTCTCCGGAGGCCAGCAGCAGCGGGTCGCGATCGCGCGGGCGCTCGCGATGGACCCGAAGCTGATGCTGTTCGACGAGCCGACCTCGGCCCTGGACCCGGAGCTGGTCGGTGACGTCCTCGACGTCATGCGCGACCTGGCCGAGTCCGGCATGACGATGGTCGTCGTCACCCACGAGATGGGCTTCGCCCGCGAGGTGGGCGACAGCCTGGTCTTCATGGACGACGGCGTGGTCGTCGAGTCGGGCAACCCGCGCGACGTCCTCACCGATCCGCAGCACGAGCGGACGAAGGCGTTCCTGTCCAAGGTCCTCTGAGAACAGGCGGTCGCGCGCGGAGGGGCGGTACGGAAGATCCGTACCGCCCCTCCGCTGTTCCACGTCCTACTTCACGGCGAGCAGCAGCGTGTCCGACGGGGAGCACCACACCGGCCGCGCCTCGCCGAAGCCCTTCTCGCGCAGGACGCGCGCGTGCCAGGCCGCCGAGGGCATCTCGCCGTCGGCGTGCTCGCCGTAGATCTCGAAGCGGCGGGCGGTCGGTTCGGCGAGGACCGGGTCCTTGGCGGCGAGCTGCCACCACTCGGCCCAGTCGAGCGCGCCCCCGCTCTTGGCCGCGTCCATCTGCGCGTGCCGCTGCGCCCGCTCGGCGGCGTTGATCCGGGGCGTCGTGTCGTCGATCATGTGGTCCGCGTTCATGAAGACACCACCGTCGCGGACCAGGCCCGCGACCCGGCCGTAGAGATCCGCGAGGGGTTCGGCGTGGAACCAGTGCAGGGCCGTGGCGGTCAGGACGGCGTCGTACGAGTCGTGCGGCAGCTTCGCCGGCCAGTCGGGGTCCTTCAGGTCGGCGGTGACGAAGGAGACCCGGTCGTCGCCGGCGAAGGTGCCCTCGGCGATCGCGAGCAGCGCGGGGTCGAGGTCCACGCCGGTGCTGGTGGCCCCGGGGAAGCGGGCGAGCAGCCGGGCGGTGATGGTGCCGGTGCCGCAGGCGAGGTCCAGCACGCGCGGCGCGGTGCCGACGAGCGCCTCGACCATGTCGAGCATGATCCGGAAGCGGTCCTCCCGGTCGGGCATGTACCACTCCTGCTGCCGGTCCCAGCTCTCCTGCCAGGCCCGCCAGTCGGCGCCGGCCGTGGTGGCGTCGGTGGTGTTCGTGGTGTCGGCGTCCGTCATCGGGCCCCTCCGCGCATGCGTGTCGTAATACCCTGGAAGCACGATCAGCTGTTACCTGACCGCAGGCACGACCATAGAGCCCCTTCGTAAGGACTACAAGTGGAACTGGCCTATTACTCGGATTACGCCGTACGTCTCGTCAACACCGAGGAACCGTCCCGAGGACAGGACTCCCTGACCTCGGTCGAGGCCGTCCGCGAACTGTTCGGCGCCAACCAGTCGGCGGCCCGGCGGGCGGCCGACTCGGACGTGACCCGCTTCCGCTCGGTCCGGGCCCGGCTGCGGGCGGTGTTCGAGGCGGCCGACGCCGGCGACGAGACCCTCGCCGTCGACCTGCTCAACTCCCTGCTCCTGGAGTTCCCGGTGAGCCCGCAGATCTCCGGCCACGACCACCGCGACGACGACGGCCGCCCGCTGTGGCACATGCACCTGGCGGACCACCCGTCCAACGCCACCGCCGGTTTCGCCGCGATCGCGGCGATGGGCCTCGCCTTCCACCTCACCGAGTACGGGGTGGACCGTCTGGGCCTGTGCGAGGCGTCCCCCTGCCGCAACGCCTACCTGGACACCTCCACCAACCGCTCCCGGCGCTACTGCTCCGACCGCTGCGCCACCCGCGCCAACGTGGCGGCCTACCGCGCCCGCAAGCGCCTGGAGGCGGACCGGGAGGCCGGGACCGGCCTGAGCGCGGACAGCGCCCAGCGGGCCACGGCGAACGGGGAGCGCCGACCCGCCCGCGGCGGCCGGTAGCGCAGGCGCGCCCTGCCGAGCACCAGGTCCTCGGGGACGACCCCGTAGTCGGTGCTGTCGCCGCCGGCGAAGGCGTTGTCCCCGAGCACCCACCAGCCGGCCCCGCGCCGCTCGACGGCCCGCTTGACCACCAGCAGGTCCTGCTGGAAGGGGTGCCGCAGCACGACCACGTCACCCGGCCGGACCCGCGCCCCCCAGTGCACGAGCAGCACGTCACCGTGGTGCAACGTGGGCACCATCGACGGCCCGGTCACCTCGGCCGGCCCGAAGGGCAGCGCGCCTCTCGCGCGCTCGGTCTCCTGCGACGGCCGCTCCGGCATCACCCGGCACCTCCCGGTCTTTCCTCCACCAGTCTCAGTCTGACCCCCGGACTTTTGTCCTAAGCCCACGGGGGCACTCGCGAAATCGGGCCACCCAGGGAGTAATGTCCCCCCTGAGAAGACGATCACGAGGAAGGAACGCTCCATGCTTTCCCGCCTGTTTGCCCCCAAGGTCACGGTCAGCGCCCACTGCGACCTGCCCTGCGGCGTGTACGACCCGGCCCAGGCCCGCATCGAGGCGGACTCGGTGAAGGCCGTCCAGGAGAAGATGGCCGGTAACGACGACCCGCACTTCCAGGCCCGCGCCACGGTCATCAAGGAGCAGCGCGCCGAGCTCGCTAAGCACCACGTGTCCGTGCTGTGGAGCGACTACTTCAAGCCCCCGCACTTCGAGAAGTACCCGGAGCTGCACCAGCTGGTCAACGACACCCTGAAGGCCCTCTCGGCCGCCAAGGGCTCGACCGACCCGGCGACCGGCCAGAAGGCCCTGGACTACATCGCCCGGATTGACGAGATCTTCTGGGAGACCAAGAAGGCTTGATCTTTGGCCGGGCTTTCCGACCTGCGGCTTCGCGGGTCGCATCGCCCACCTGTCCGCACCCGGTCCGCAGGCCGCCGAGCACGGCGTCCCGCACGCACCGGGTGCGGTCCTTTTGGTGCGGCGGGGCAGCGCCCTGAGGACGCGGGGTCCTCACTCCGGCCGGTAGTGCTCGGCGAACAGCCGTGCGACGAGTTCGCCCCGACTGGAGACCTCCGCCTTGCCGAAGACGGCCTTGATGTGGTCGCGCACGGTGTGCGGGGAGATGAACAGCGTCGCGGCGATCTCGGCGGTGGGCAGCCCGCGCGCGACGAGCTGGGTGACCTGCAGCTCGCGCGGTGTCAGGCCGTACGCCTCGGCCGTCAGGACGGCCCGGTCGGCGGCGGCCGCCGGTTCGATGACGAGTGCCACGGGGCCGGGTTGGCCGGCCGGGCCGCTGAGGCAGGAAGCGCGGCACGTCAGCCAGCGGCCGTCAACGGTGCGGATGCGCGTCCTCGCGCCGCCTGCCCGCTCCTGGCCCCGGGCGATCGCGCGCGCCTGCAGAGCGGTGGCGACCAGCCAGATCGGCAGCCTCAGACCCAACGTCGTGGGGATGGAGGGGCCTTCAGGGAGCCGCGAGAGGTGCTGCCGTGCCTCGTCGTTGATCGAGGTCGGTTCACCACAGGGATCGAAGAGCATCAGTCCGGGCGCGGGTGCGCCGGCTTGGGCGTCGGACGCCGACGGGCGGGCGAATCGGCGCAGCCGCGAGGCCAGTGGTGCGGACAGGCCGGCGAGCAGTGTGGTCTCGTCCTGGCCGAACGGGGCGCCACCGCCCAGACGGAACAGGCTCGTCACGGCCCACGGCCGGTCACCGACCCGCAGTACGGCCCGTAGTTCGTCGTCCACGCCCTGGCTCCCGAGCAGCCGCCGAAAGCGAGCGCTGCGGGCGGGCAGGTCGCGGGTGGCCGCGCGCAGACCGGCCACCGGCACGGCGGCGCGGGCGAGGTCGCGAAACGGGAGAACGTTCTCCTCCAGGAGTTCGCTTTCCCAGTATTCGGCGCAGCGTTCGGCGGAGCCGAGGTTCTCCACCAGCATCGGTGCGGTGATGAGACCCGTCTCCGGGTCGGTGGCCGCCCACACCGCCGAGTCGAACGGCATCAGCTGTCGCAGCTCGGCGGATGTCCGGCTGAAGAGGTCGTGAGCGTCGCCGGCCCGATCCGCACCCGCCAGCACCTTGGTCAGAGCGGACAGCACCTCGTCGTGGCGGCGCGCAGCGGACATGGAGACCCCCCGTGGTCTGGTGCGGACAAGCCTGCCCGCCGTGCCGGTACTGCGCCAACCCCCCGTTCGAGGGGGTCGTTCCCTGGGTCCGTCACCGCTCGCGGGGGATGGGCCTCGGCACGGGCGGCCGCGAGGCTCGACGGGGCCGCGGCTCCCTCTCGACCGCGGCCGGCGACCTGAAGGGGAAGAACATGGACATCGCCATCGTCGGAGCGGGTGCCGCCGCGGTCGGCCTGCTGGACACGCTGGCGGCCACCGCCCACAGCCCTGGGACCATCACGGTGTTCGAGCCGTCCCCACATCTCTGGCGAGGCCGCCCGTACGGGCCGGACCTGGACGCGGTGCTGGTCAACGCACCACCGGCCCTCATGTCGATCCGCCACTGGGACTTCGGGCACTACGCCGCATGGCTGGGCCCGCGCGGCGCCGTCCACCTCGACGAACGGCTGGGCCGGCCGCTGGTCCCGCGCGCGCTCTACGGCGAATATCTCGCGCACACCGCGGAGACGGCGTTGGCGGCCTTGTGCGGGGACGGCCGGCGGGTGCGCGTCGTCACCTGCCGCGTCACCGGCGCCACCCGGTCCGGACCCCGCTGGTCGCTCCGTACCGAGGACGGCCGCGCGCACGAGGCCGACCACGTGGCCCTGTGCGTGGGCGGGGGGACACCGCGGGACCACTACGGTCTCGACGGCGCCCCGGGGTACGTGGACGATCCGTATCCGCTGGCCCGCACGCTCGAACGGGTCCCGCCCGGCAGCGACGTCCTGGTCATCGGCAGCGGCCTCACCGCGGTCGACGTCGTCGTGTCCCTCGCGGCACGCGGCCACACCGGGCCGATCACGCTGCTGTCCCGCAGCGGTGTGCTGCCCCACGTCTGGCAGCGCCCGGCCGGCCACCGGCCGCGGCACATGACCGCCGAGCGGGTGGCGGCACTGCACCAGGAACGGGGTTCCGTCACCCTGGACGACCTCGTCGGACTGCTGCGCGCCGAACTGGCCGAGGCGGGAGAGGCCTTCGAAGAGCTCGAGGCCGACCTGCTGGCGACCGGGACCGACGATCCGGCCCGGCGCCTGCGGTCGCAGCTGGCCGCTGTCGACGACCCCAGGGTCGGCCGCCGGGTCCTCCAGGAGACGGCGCACAGTGTGGGCCCCTACGCCTGGCGGCTGCTGCCCGAGCCCGACCGCGTGCGGCTGCGCCGTCACTTCCGGCTGGCGACGAGCGTGGCATCGCCGATGGTGCCGGTGAACGCCGCCACCCTGACGCGGCTGTTGGACGCCGGGCAACTCAGCCTCGTCGCGGGCGTCCGCAAGATCGAGGCGGCGGACGGCGTGTTCCGGGTACACGGCGATGACGGAGAACGCGGCTTCGACGCCGTCGTCAACGCCGTGAACCCCCCGCCGCGGGCGATCCCGCGGGCAGCCGGTCCGCTGGTCAGCGCCTTGGTGGCCGACGGCGCCGCCGAGCTGCACCCGGACGGTGGACTGGTTCCGGCCGACCCGCGCCTGCACGTCGTGGGAGACCTCGCCGGGGGCGGTTCGTTCATCACGTCCAGCATCGCGGGCACAGCGGCCCAAGCCGCACGGGCGGCGCACACGATCGTCACGGCAGGCTGAGCAGGGCGACCGTCGGGCCCACGCCGCGCGGGCCCAACGGTCGTCAATCTCACGGTCCCGTGGCCGGTGTCCCTTCCTCGCGGTGGGCCAGCGCGACCGCGCCCGCCGCCGCCAGGGCGCACGCTCCGGCGACCAGCGGCCGCGCAGAACGTGGAGTTGGGCGCCTGACTGCCGAAGAAGAAGACCCCGAACAGGAACGAGGCCAGGTAGAACGGCGCGCTGGCCCGTCCCTTCCTCGCCCGCAGGTCCAGCAGCGGGTCCGCGGAGCGTAGTTCGACGGCGGCGAAGACGGCCAGCAGCACCGCCCCCGCGGCGACCGGAACGACGAGGACCGGCGCGGTGAGCCATCCCTCCTCCTCGGCCGCGGCGACGCCGAGCAGCAGGCAGATCATCGATGCACCGAGCAGGGTGAGGCCCGGCGGGTCGACGCGCCCCGACGCGAGGCGCCGGCTCTCCGGGATACGCAGGAAGGAGACCGGCACACACGCCACGGTGAGCCTGGCGGGCAGCAGCAGGGTGAGCCGGATGTCGTCCAGCGCCTCGTCCGCCGCGTCCATGGCCGGCCCGCCGGGGAGCGACCCGACGGCGAGAGCACCCACCAGCCGGGCGATGGCACGGCGGGCCAGCTCCACCGGAAGCCGGTCGCGGACCAGCGCGATCTCCAGGGGCAGCAGGGCGGCCATCCACCCCTGCAGGACCCGGCCCAGCAACAGCGTCTCGAACGACGGCGCGAGGGCCACGAGGCAGGTTCCCACGGCCACCGCGCCGAGGGAGATCCGCTGTTCACCGCGCTCAGCGAGGACTGCCGGATGCCCGCCGCCGGGCTCGCGGAGCGCACCGGGCTCAGCCCCACGACGGTCCGTCGCCGCCTCGCGCGGATGCAGGCCGAACGGGCCCTGGTCTTCCGCTGCGAGGTGGCCCGCTCCCTCTCCGGCTGGCCCGTGTCGGTGACCTTGTGGTGCGCGGCCCCGCCGGGCGACGTCCCGAAGATCGCCGCACAGCGCATCGGCACGCGCGAGACGCGCCTGTGCGCCTCGCTGTCCGGGCCGCACAACGTCATGGCCACCGTCTGGCTGCGTTCGGTCGAGGACATCCAGGCGTACGGGGCACGGCTGGTGGCGCGCTTTCCCGAACTCGTCATCGCCGACCGTGCGATCGCCCTGTGGCCGCTCAAGCTGGGCGGCCACATCCTCGACCCGTACGGCCGCCACGTCCGGGCCGTGCCGGTCGCGCTCTGGGAGGACTCCGCAGCCGCGACGGCCGAGGAGTCGCTCCTGGCCCCGTTCCGGCCGGCGGGCGAAGGGGGGCCGGCCGCGCGGCGCGGGGTGTGACGACCTGGCCGGCGGGCGGGACGGCTCAGCGCTTCCGGTCGTAGGTCCGCACCACGACTCCGTTGCCGAAGGTGCGCACCGAGCCCGTCACGAACTCGGAGACCTCGAAGCCCGAGGCGAACATCGGCATGCCGGTGCCCAGCACCACCGGGTACGTCTTGATGACCAGCTCGTCGACCTCGTCGGCCAGCTCCCCTGCGACGGCCGCCCCGCCGCACAGATAGATGTCGAAGTCGCTCTCCTCCGCCTTCAGTTCGCGGACCCTGCCGACCAGGTCCGTCGAGACGATCTCGACGTTGGGGTCGGGCGACTCCGTGAGCGTGCGCGAGGCGACGATCTCGCGCATGTGTCCGTAGGGGCTGGTGATGCCCTCCTTCAGCGCCAGGTCGTAGCTGCCCCGGCCCTGGACCACCGTGTCGAACCGCTTGTTCGGCAGGTCGTCGATACCGCGCTGCTGCCGGCCGAAACTCGACACCGTCTCCGGGTACTCCGCCTTCAGGAAGGCGAAGAACTCCTCGTCCACGAACGGGTACATGAACGACGCGTCGCCGTCCGGGCCACCGATGAAGCCGTCGATCGAACAGGCGATGAAGTACGTGAGCTTGCGCAAACCGGTCTCCTTGTCTTTGGCCATCCTTTGACCACTACGCTCACAGTACTCCAGATGTAGTTGTCTGGTCTTCTGATTATTCGTTCTGCGGCTCGCGCCACATCGGCCACATCAGGGGGCCGTCGGGCAGTTGGAGGGCCTGCCCGGTGAACTCGAAGCCCAGGCGCTCGTACAGCACCCGGCCGCGGGCACTGCTCGCCTCCAGGTAGGCGGGCGTCCCCTCGCTGTCGCAGCGGTCGAGGACCGACGCCATCAGCGCGGTACCCAGACCCTCGCCCCGCCGTCCGGGGGCCACGCCGATCATCCACAGGTACTCGTGGGCCCGGCCGGTGGGGTGGATGCCCTCGGAGAGCCGGGCTATCAGTTCGACGCGTTCGTTGGCCGGGTCGACGGCCTCGCGCACCAGGACGGGGATGTCCTCCACGGGCCCCTCGGCGGCCCGGCCGTCCCCGGCCGGTTCGTGCGCGGGTACGGGCAGCCACAGCGCGCAGGCCGCGCCGTCCTCGGTGAGATCGATGCGCCCGTCGGCCAGCACGGCGTCGGTGAAGGCCGCCATGAGCCGGTGATGGGTCAGCCGGCGGTACTCCGCGCCGGGAAAGACCCAGCTGCTGACCGGGTCGTCCTGGAAGGCCTCGTCCAGGAGCCGGACGACCCGCTCCCGGTCGCCCTCCCCCGCCGTCCGGATCACCACGCCCATAACCCGCCCCACCCCTTCGACTCAACCTCGTTCGCCTGCAAGGAGGTTGAGCCTATCCGGGGGGCCTCACCCGCCGGCCGGGACAGGGGAGGGGGCGGGCCCCGCACACCGTGGGGAAGTGCGGGACCCGCCGAACCGGAGCCGTCGGCGGTGCGGCCGTACGTCGGGTCAGGTGCCGTACGGCCCTGCACGGGCTCCGGGGTCTTGCGGCCGGCCCTGGCGGGCCGGGTGGTGCGGCGGGCGGCGGGCAGGGGGGCGGCAGGGGGTGCGCCGGGTCACGAACTCGGCCAGCGCGAGCAGTCCGCCCGCCGACTCCGGGTCCGGCACGGCACGGGCCAGTTCCTGCATCGCACGTGCCATCCGGTCGGCCGCCTGAGCCTGCGCCCAGTCCCGGCCTCCGGCCCGCTCCACGGCCAGGGCGGTGCGCTCCAGGTCCTCCTTGTCGTCGTCGTACGGTGCCGAGTACAGCGCGGCGAGTTCGGCGGCGGCAGGGGTGCCGGAGGTGAGGGCGGCGACCACCGGCAGCGACTTCTTGCGGACGGCCAGGTCCGCCCCGGCCGGCTTGCCGGTGTGGCGCGGGTCCCCCCATATGCCGATGACGTCGTCGATGAGCTGGAAGGCCAGCCCGGCCTGCCGGCCGAAGGCGTCCAGCGCCTCGATGTCGTCGTCGGCGGCACCGGCGTACAGTCCGCCGAGCGCGCAGGCGCACCCCAGCAGGGCGCCCGTCTTGGCCTCGGCCATGGCGAGCGTCTCCTCGAGGGTGACCTCGTAGGGCGCGCGCCGCTCCATCGCCGTGTCCGTGTGCTGGCCCTCGCACAGTTCCATGACGCAGTCGGCCAGCCTGATGGCCGCCGCCGCGGACGCCGGATGCGGGTCCGCCGCGAGCAGCCGCAGGCCGAGCGCCTGAACGGCGTCCCCCGTGAGGATCGCGTCGGCGTCGCCGAACACGGTCCAGGCGGTGGGCCGGTGGCGCCGGGTGGCGTCCCGGTCCATCACGTCGTCGTGCAGCAGTGTGAAGTTGTGGATCAACTCCACCGCGGCGGCGGCCCGCACCGCCGCCGCACGGGCCGTGGGCCCGCCGAGCGCGGCGGCCGCGGTGAGGACGAGTGCGGGACGGATCGCCTTGCCCGCGTTGCCCTCCGCCGCCGTGCCGTCCGCGTGCTGCCAGCCGAAGTGATAGAGCGCGACGCGACGCATCATGGGGGGCAGTGCGGCGATGGCGGAACGGAGTTCGGGGTCGACCGACGCCCGGGACTCGCTCAGGAGCGCCGCCGCCTCCTGCCCCTCGGACACCTGCGGCCCGGGTCCGTCGGCCGGAGTCCCCGGCTCGTCCGCGCGCTGTGTGCCGATGACCCCGTGCCGCTCCGGCGCTCCGGTGGGACCGCGGGTCGCGGTGGCCCCGCACCCGGTCTCCGTCATGGACTCACCTCCCCCATGGGCCCGCTCCCGTACCCCGGGGGTGTACCCGCCCGGGAGGGCGGGGACACGGCGTCGGGCGGACTGGCGTCACTGCCAGCGGCCGATCTCGACGTTCTCCAGGACACCCAGCGCGTCCGGCACCAGGACCGCAGCCGAGTGGTAGGCCGTGACCAGGTACTTGATGATGGCCTGCTCATTGATGCCCATGAAGCGCACCGACACACTCGGCTCGATCTCGTCGGGGATTCCGGTGGCCCGGAGCCCGATGACGCCCTGCTCCTGCTCGCCGGTGCGCATCGCGATGATCGAGGTCGTACGGGCCTCGGTGACCGGGATCTTGTTGCACGGGTAGATCGGCACCCCGCGCCAGGTCGGGATGCGGTTGCCGGCGACGTCGATCGTCTCGGGAACCAGTCCGCGCCGGTTGAGCTCCCGGCCGATCGCGGCGATCGCACGGGGGTGGGCGAGCAGCAGCTTGGTGCCCCTGCGGCGGCTCAGCAGCTCGTCGAGGTCGTCCGGTCCCGGCACGCCGTCGTGCGGCTGGATCCGCTGGTCGTACTCGCAGTTGTGCAGCAGGCCGAAGTCGCGGTTGTTGACCAGCTCGTGCTCCTGACGCTCCTTCAGCGCCTCGACCGTCAGCCGGATCTGCTGCTCGGTCTGGTTCATCGGCTGGTTGTACAGGTCGGCCACGCGCGAGTGGATGCGCAGCACGGTCTGGGCGACGCTCAGTTCGTACTCACGGGGCCGGGCCTCGTAGTCGACGAAGGTGTGCGGGATGTCCGGCTCGCCGCTGTGACCGGCGGAGAGGTCGATCGCCTTCTCGCCGTGCTTGTTGGTGTTCTGCTCCGGGAGCGAGCGCTGCTCCTCCAGGTGCGCGCTCAGGGACTCCGCGCGCTCCGCGACCTGGTCCACCTCCTGGCGGGGCAGCACGAGCACGGTGCAGGCGGTGACCGTGCGGGCCGTGTACTCCCAGATGGCGTCCCCGTCGAGCAACGCCTGGTCTCCGAAGTAGGAGCCGTCGGCGAGGACGCCGAGCACCGCGTCGTCACCGTAGGGACCGGTGCCGATCTTCTCCACCTTGCCGTGCGCGAGCAGGTACACCTCGTCGACCCGGCCGCCGAACGAGGCGATGACCTCGCCGGGGCCGAACTCCCGCTGCTCGCAGCGCTGCGCGAGCTCCGACAGGACCTCGTCGTCCTCGTACGACCGCAGCGCCGGCAGCTCGCCCAGCTCCGCGGGGACGACCTCGACGCGATCACCGGTCTTCACGAACGTCACACGGCCGTCGCCGACGGCGAAGGTCAGACGTCGGTTCACCCGGTACGTGCCGCCCTGGATGTCCACCCAGGGGAGCGAGCGCAGCAGCCAGCGTGAGCTGATCTCCTGCATCTGAGGAACGGACTTGGTCGTGGTGGCCAGGTTCCGCGCGGCCGCCGTGCCGAGGCTCTGCTGCGGCTTGGTCTGCTCGCTGCGGACCTCTTCGCCTACCGACATAAGGAATTGCCCTCCCGGTCGTACCGGACGGCTGCGCCCGGCATCGATGTGCGTGCACCAGCCTTCCTCACGGAGTGTGCCGGTGCTATTACACGAAAGAGCGGGAATGGATCACTGGCAGCCGGGGCAGATATGGGAGCTTGTTTCGCCGTCTCGGCGTCTTGTCCGGTCCTGTTCAACGCGGCCACCTCGGGACGAGATTCACCGACCGAGATTGGCCGAAAACACTCGTACGCGCGCGGGACAAGTAATAGCGGGAGCTCCGTTTCGGTACAAGCACCGTACGAGACGGTCGCGCCAAGGCGGTCGTCACACAGCGTGAAGGAGTCGGCCGTGGCCTCACCCATGTCCGCGAGCAGCTTCCTCAAGGCACTGAAGGCGGAAGGGCTCACCGTCGTCGAGGTCGGCGCCTGGCGCGACCACAACCGCAACCACAAGGGCCCCTGGGGGCCCGTGAACGGTGTGATGATCCACCACACGGTCACGAAGGGCAGCGCCCGGACGGTGGACATCTGCCGCAAGGGATACGAGGGCCTGCCCGGGCCCCTGTGCCACGGGGTCATCACGAAGGACGGCCGGGTCCATCTGGTCGGGTACGGCAGGGCCAACCACGCCGGCCTCGGCGACGACGACGTGCTGCGCGCGGTGATCGCCGAGCGGGCGCTGCCGAAGGACAACGAGGCGAACACCGACGGCAACCGGCATTTCTACGGGTTCGAGTGCGAGAACCTGGGCGACGGCGACGACCCCTGGCCGGCGGCGCAACTGGAGGCCATCGAGCGGGCCGCCGCCGCGGTCTGCCGCCATCACGGGTGGAACGAACGGTCCGTGATCGGGCACCTGGAGTGGCAGCCTGGGAAGGTGGACCCGCGCGGGTTCACCATGGCGTCCATGCGGGCACGGATCGGGGACCGGCTGGGCTGACGTGACGCGCCCTCGCCGCGGCGTGAGAATGGCCGGGTGACCGGCACCGACACCTCCGACCTCGCCACCCTCGGCCCTCGCCTGCCGTCACCCTGCCAGGAGGTCGTGGACGGGCGGTTCGAGCGGCACGGCGTCCGGCTGCTGCTGAAGCGGGACGACCTGATCCACCCCGACCTGGTCGGCAACAAATGGCGCAAACTGGCGCCGAATCTCGCCACGGCGCGGGGCCGTACCGTCGTCACGTTCGGCGGCGCGTACTCCAACCACCTGCGCGCCACCGCCGCCGCCGGGCGACTGCTCGGCCTGTCGACGGTGGGCGTGGTGCGGGGTCAGGAACTGGCCGGGCGGCCGCTCAACCCCTCCCTGGCCCGGTGCGCGGCCGACGGCATGCGACTGCACTTCGTCGACCGCTCGACGTACCGCCGCAAGAGCGAGCCGGAGACCCTGGCCGCACTGCTGCACGCGGTGGCCGCCGAGGACGCGGTCGTCGTCCCCGAGGGCGGCAGCAACGCGCCGGCCGTCCGCGGCTGCCGGGCTCTCGGCGAGGAGCTGGGCGGACACGCCGACGTGGCCGCCGTCGCCTGCGGCACGGGGGGCACGCTCGCCGGTCTGGCCGCGGGACTGCCCCCGGGTCGGCGGACGCTGGGGATACCCGTGCTCAGGGGCGGCTTCCTGGCCGACGACATACGGCGGCTCCAGGAGCGTGCGTTCGGCGGACCGCGCGGCGACTGGAGCCTCGACGACCGCTTCCACTGCGGCGGCTACGCCCGCACGACGCCGGAGCTCGACTCCTTCGCCGACGACTTCGAACACCGCCACGGCCTGCCCGTGGAGCGCGTGTATGTCGCCAAGCTGCTGCACGCCCTGCTCGCCCTCACCCAGGAGGGCGCCTTCCCGCGCGGGACCACCCTGGCCGCGGTCGTCACCGGCCGGCCGTTCCCCTGACCCCCTCCCGGGCGCGCCGCTCACGTGGCCTCCCGGTATGCCGCCGCCTCCTCCAGGTCGAGGCGGCGCAGCAGCGTCCGCAGCATCTCGTCGTCGATGTAACGGCCGTCCCGCAGCCGGACGAAGACGTCGCGCTCGGCGCTGATCATCTCCCGGGACAGCCGCCGGTAGGTGTCGTCGACAGTCTCGCCGGTGACCGGGTTGACCTGCCCGAGCCGCTCCCAGACGGCGTTGCGGCGGCGTTCCAGGACCGTGCGCAGGCGCTCGGCGAGCGGGCCCGGCAGGGCGTTGCGCTCGTCGGCGAGCAGCTCGTCCAGGCGCCGCTCGGCCGCCCGGGAGGCCTGTGCCTGGGCGTTGGCCTCGGCGAGCGTCTCGGTCTGCACGTCGCGGACGGGGAACTTCAGCAGGCGGATCAGCGGCGGCAGGGTGACGCCCTGGACGACCAGCGTGCCGATGACGGTGGTGAAGGTGAGGAACAGGATGAGGTTGCGCTCGGGGAAGGGACCGCCGTCGTGCACGGTGAGCGGGATGGAGAAGGCGATGGCCAGCGAGACCACGCCCCGCATCCCCGCCCAGCCGATGACGAACGGCCCCGTCCAGGAGAGGTCGCCCTCACGCGCGCGCACGCGTGCCGAAAGGCGCGGCAGGTAGGTCGCCGGATACACCCACACGAACCTCGCCACCGCGACCACCAGGAAGAGGGCGACGGCGTACCAGGCGGCTTCGGCGCCCTCGTGCTCCCCGAGGCCCTTGAGGACGACGGGCAGCTGGAGTCCGATCAGGGCGAACACGGCCGACTCCAGCACGAACGCGACCATCTTCCACACCGCCTCCTCCTGGAGCCGGGTGGCGAAATCGACCTCCCACGCGCGGTGGCCGAGATAGAGCGCGACGACGACCACCGCGAGCACCCCGGAGGCGTGCACCTGCTCGGCGACCGCGTAGGCGACGAACGGGATCAGCAGGGAGAGCGTGTTCTGCAGCAGCGCCTCCCGCAGATGGGTGCGCAGCCAGTGCAGCGGCACCATCAGCACCAGGCCCACGCCCACGCCCCCGACGGCCGCGATCGCGAACTCCAGGATCCCGCCGGCCCACGTGGCGCCCTCGCCGACCGCCGCCGCGAGCGCCACCCTGAAGGCGGTGATCGCGGTGGCGTCGTTCACCAGGGACTCGCCCTGGAGGATCGTGGTGATCCGGGAGGGCAGCCCCACCCGGCGCGCGACGGCCGTGGCGGCGACGGCGTCCGGCGGCGCGACCACCGCGCCGAGCACCAGGGCCGCCGTCAGCGGCAGGCCCGGCACGATCAGGTACGCGGCGCAGCCGACGACGAAGGTCGCGAAGAGGACGTAGCCCACGGACAGCAGCGCCACCGGCCGCACCTGGGCCCGCAGGTCCAGGTAGGAACTGTCGGTGGCCGCCGTGTAGAGCAGCGGGGGCAGCAGCAGGGGCAGGACGATGTGCGGGTCGAGGGTGTAGTCGGGCACGCCCGGGACGTAGCTCACCGCCAGGCCCACCGCCACCAGCAGCAGCGGCACCGGCACCGGCACCCGCCGCCCCGCGGCGGCGACCGCGGCACTGCCCGCCACCAGCAACAGCAGCGGCATCACGTCCATGTCCTCGCCCGCCCTCTTTTTCCGCGCGGTGATCCGCACACCCGTCGTAACCTGGCAATCATGAAACAGTGCACGCACGCCGACGCGCTGCCGCACCCGGAGCCGGAACCGCGCGGTGAGACCTGTCCGGAGTGTCTGGCCGAGGGCACGGACCCGGTGCAGCTGCGGCTGTGCCTCGACTGCGGTCATGTCGGCTGCTGCGACTCCTCGCCGGGGCAGCACGCCACGACGCACCACAAGGAGACCGGACACCCGGTCATGCGCACCTTCGAGCCCGGGGAGAACTGGCGCTGGTGCTTCGTCGACCACGTCCTCGTGTGACCTCGGTCCAGTACGGTTCGACCGTCTGACCCCTGGGTACGTCAACCCGGCGCGCGCTCTTCCGATTTGGGCCCGCCGAACCCCTAGCCACTGTGCGTGTTCATGTGTTTACTATGAGTGACAGCATGGGGTTGGGGTCTCGGGGACAGGAAACTTCGGAGCGCGATAACGTCACCGCTGAACCACGTATCGCGTTACCCCGAGGGCGACCCCCTGGCCCTGTAACGCTTGTACCACCTTGGAGGTGAGGGTGTCCCAGATCGCAGGCGAGCCCGCGACCCAGGACTTCGTCGAAGTCCGGCTGCCGGCCGCGGGTGCCTACCTGTCGGTGCTGCGTACGGCGACGGCCGGCCTCGCAGCCCGCTTGGACTTCACCCTCGACGAGATCGAGGACCTGCGCATCGCAGTCGACGAGGCCTGCGCGATCCTGCTGCAGCAGGCCGTGCCCGGCTCGGTGCTCAGCTGTGTCTTCCGCCTCGTCGACGACTCGCTCGAAGTCACCGTCTCGGCGCCGACCACGGACGGCCACGCCCCTTCGCGGGACACCTTCGCCTGGACGGTGCTGTCCGCCCTCGCGGGCAAGGTCTCCTCCGCCGTGGACGAGGACAAAACCGTTTCGATCAGCCTCTACAAACAGCGCGGCGCGGGACCCGGGCCGACGTGAGGGACGCAAACGGGGACGGGGACGGGCCGGTGCGGGACGACGAGCGCGGCACACGGGAGCGGCCGGCCGAGGGCGAGCGTTCTCCGAACGAGGCCCGGCGCACGGCGGACGGCATCGACGGCATCCCCGAGCAGGCCCGGCCGCATCCGGAGGACGAGACCTCTCCCGAGGCCGTCGTTCCGGGCGACGGGCAGCGGACCGGGGACACCCCCGTCCGGCCCGTCCGAGCGGAGGAGAAGGCTCGGGAAAGGGCGACGGGCGGGACGATGAGCGAGCACGAGCGACACTCCGAGGACGACGCCCCGGGCGCCCGGGGCACGCAGGGCACACGGCACGACCCGCAGGACCGCAGCGGGGCGCGCCTCCTGTTCGCGGAGCTGCGCACGCTGGAGAAGGACAGCCCCGCCTACGCGGAGCTGCGCAACCGGCTGGTCCGCATGCACCTGCCGCTCGTCGAGCACCTCGCGCGCCGCTTCCGCAACCGCGGTGAGCCCCTGGACGACCTGACCCAGGTCGCCACCATCGGACTGATCAAGTCGGTCGACCGTTTCGACCCGGACCGCGGGGTGGAGTTCTCCACGTACGCGACACCGACGGTGGTCGGCGAGATCAAGCGGCACTTCCGGGACAAGGGCTGGGCGGTCCGCGTCCCGCGCCGGCTCCAGGAGCTGCGGCTGGCCCTGACCACGGCCACCGCGGAACTCTCCCAGCTGCACGGGCGCTCCCCCACGGTGCACGAGCTGGCGCAGAAGCTCGCGATCTCCGAGGAGGAGGTCCTGGAGGGCCTGGAGTCGGCCAACGCCTACTCCACGCTCTCCCTCGACGTGCCGGACACCGACGACGAGTCCCCGGCGGTCGCGGACACCCTCGGCGCCGAGGACGAGGCCCTGGAGGGCGTCGAGTACCGGGAGTCGCTCAAGCCGCTGCTGGAGGATCTCCCGCCGCGCGAGAAGCGGATCCTGCTGCTGCGTTTCTTCGGCAACATGACCCAGTCGCAGATCGCGCAGGAGGTCGGCATCTCGCAGATGCACGTCTCGCGCCTGCTGGCCCGCACCCTGGCGCAGCTGCGGGAGAAGCTGCTGGTCGAGGAGTAGCCGCCCCGCCCGCGCCGGCGGGCGGCGGCCCCGCCTACTTCTCGGCGTTGCCGGGGCCCCGGATGCCGAGGGCCTGGGTGGTCTCCGGGTTGACGAGCAGCACCAGTGCCGTGACGGAGACCACGGCGAGCACGATGCCCGCCGGAATGGCCGGGCCGTTCGTCGTCAGCAGGTTGTAGGCCACGGGCAGCGCCATGATCTGCGTGATCACAGCAGGTCCCCGGCTCCAGCCCCGTCGGCCGAGCAGCCCGCGCGCGGCGAGCAGCGGCAGCAGCGCCAGGACGATCAGGGTGACGCCACCGGTGATCGCGGAGGTCCGGTCGTCGGGATGGCCGGTCAGCCCCCCGACGAGCATCCAGGCGCCGCCCACGACGAGCGCCAGTCCCTCCAGTGCGGCGAGCGCGGCCGCGGCGGTCAGCCGGCGGGGACGGGGGCCCGCCTCTTCGGCGGCTTCGGAAACGGGGTTCGGCTCACTGCTCACCCCTGAAGGGTAGCCCTCCGCGCACCGGCGTCCGCGAGGTGTCCGCCCTATCACGTGCGCGGTTCCACCGCGGCGATCTTCACCTCGGTCTGGGCCGAGTACCACCCAGTAGGTACCCTGCAGACCATGCGTGCACTTCTCGTGGTCAACCCGGCGGCAACCACCACGAGTGCGCGTACGCGCGACGTGCTGATCCACGCCCTCGCCAGCGAGATGAAGCTGGAGGCGGTCACCACCGAGTACCGCGGGCACGCGCGCGACCTCGGTCGGCACGCGGCGCAGAGTGACGACATCGAGCTGGTGGTGGCCCTCGGCGGCGACGGCACGGTGAACGAGGTCGTCAACGGTCTGCTGCACGCGGGCCCCGATCCGGAGCATCTGCCCGGCCTCGCGGTGGTCCCCGGTGGTTCCACCAACGTCTTCGCCCGCGCGCTCGGGCTGCCCAACCACGCGGTGGAGGCCACCGGCGTGCTCTTGGACGCCCTGCGCGAGGGCCGGGAGCGGACCGTCGGGCTCGGCCTGGCCTCGGGGACGCCGGGGTCGGAGGACGAGGCGGTCCCGTCCCGGTGGTTCACCTTCAACGCCGGTCTGGGCTTCGACGCCGGGGTGGTCGGCCGCGTCGAGCAGCACCGTGAGCGCGGCAAGAAGTCGACACACGCCCTCTACGTCCGCCAGGTGATGCGCGCCCTCGTCGGCGAACCGCACCGCCGTAGCGGGACGATCACCCTGGAGCGGGCGGGCGAGGACCCGGTCACCGATCTCGTGCTGTCCATAGTCTCGAACACATGCCCCTGGACGTTTCTCGGCAATCGCCCGATCTACGCGTCACCCAAGGCCTCGTTCGACACCGCGCTCGACGTGTTCGGCCTCAGCCGCCTGTCGACGGCCGCTGTCGCCCGGTATGGCACCCAGTTGCTCACTTCGTCCCCCGAGCGCGGACCCCGGGGCCGGCACGCGGTCTCCCTGCACGACTTGACCGACTTCACCTTGCATTCGAAGGTGCCGCTCCCCCTCCAGATGGACGGTGACCACCTGGGGCTGCGAACCAGCGTGGCGTTCACAGGCGTACGCCGTGCACTGCGTGTGATTGTGTGAGCAGAAGGGGCGAAAGTCCTTTCACTCGAACGTTTAGACCAGGGTCCACCCCATGGAAGTACGGCTGTGACCTAGTCGACACCGAAGAATCAAAAAAAACTTTCCGGAAGGGGTTGTATCCGCCGCCGAGGTTTGCGAGTCTCTTCTTGGCGATCGGGACGGCCCGCAAGACCGGCCTCCACAGATCACCGGAACCCCTCTTCAAACCACAGGACCACGCCAGGGAACCTGGCTGTCGGCCCTTCCCTTGTTGAGGGATTCGTGAAAGCGTTCACATTCACAAGCAACCCGCATGTCATACCAAGGAGAGGTAGCAGCCATGGACTGGCGTCACCGCGCCGTTTGCCGCGAGGAAGACCCCGAGCTCTTCTTCCCCATCGGCAACACCGGTCCCGCGCTGCTGCAGATCGAGGAAGCCAAGGCCGTCTGCCGTCGCTGCCCTGTCATGGAGCAGTGCCTGCAGTGGGCGCTCGAGTCCGGTCAGGACTCCGGCGTCTGGGGTGGTCTCAGCGAGGACGAGCGCCGCGCGATGAAGCGCCGTGCCGCCCGCAACCGGGCCCGTCAGGCCTCCGCCTGACACAGCCACCCTGGCTGAGCTTGGCGGCGCGTACAGCGAGTACGCATCCCCCGCTCCCGAGCCGCAGCGCGCAGTACCCCCGATGCGATCGCACGAGCACTGGCCTCGGACCTTCACCGGTCCGGGGCTTTTTGCTGTCCGAGGCCTCCCGAAGACTTTCCGGAGGGCCGCCCGAGGACCCGGCGGCCCCGTGCGCTACTTCGCCGCGGGCACGGGAATGTCCAGAATGACCTGAGTGCCGCGCTCCGGGGCCGGGACCATGTCGAAGGTGCCGCCCAGTTCGCCCTCCACCAGGGTGCGGACGATCTGCAGTCCGAGGTTGCCCGAGCGGTGCGGGTCGAAGTCGGCGGGCAGACCCACGCCGTCGTCCTGGACGGTGACCCGGAGCCGGGCCTCCTTCGGCGTGCCGCCGCGGACCGCGGAGACCTCGACCGTCCCGGTGTCACCCTCCCGGAAGCCGTGTTCGAGGGCGTTCTGCAACACCTCGGTCAGCACCATCGAGAGCGGGGTCGCGACCTCGGCGTCGAGGATGCCGAAACGGCCCGTGCGCCGGCCGGTCACCTTGCCCGGCGAGATCTCCGCCACCATCGCCAGCACCCGGTCGGCGATCTCGTCGAACTCCACCCGCTCGTCCAGGTTCTGGGACAGCGTCTCGTGCACGATCGCGATCGAGCCGACGCGGCGCACGGCCTCCTCCAGCGCCTCGCGGCCCCGGTCGGACTCGATGCGCCGGGCCTGCAGGCGCAGCAGGGCGGCCACCGTCTGGAGGTTGTTCTTCACCCGGTGGTGGATCTCCCGGATGGTGGCGTCCTTCGTGATCAACTCACGTTCGCGGCGGCGCAGTTCCGTGACGTCGCGCAGCAGGACGAGTGAACCGATGCGTGTTCCTTTGGGCTTGAGCGGGATGGCCCGGAACTGGATCACCCCGTCGTGTGCCTCGATCTCGAACTCGCGGGGCGCCCAGCCGCTGGCCACCTTGGCCAGTGCTTCGTCCACCGGCCCGCGGGACGGGGCGAGTTCGGCGGTGGTCCGGCCCAGGTGGCAGCCGACCAGGTCGGCGGCGAGTCCCATGCGGTGGTAGGCCGACAGCGCGTTCGGGGAGGCGTACTGGACGATGCCGTCCGCGTCGAGCCGGATCAGGCCGTCGCCGACACGGGGCGAGGCGTCCATGTCGACCTGCTGGTTCTCGAACGGGAAGGCGCCGGCCGCGATCATCTGTGCGAGGTCCGAGGCGCTCTGCAGGTACGTCAGTTCCAGGCGGCTCGGGGTGCGCACGGTGAGCAGGTTGGTGTTGCGGGCGATGACGCCCAGAACGCGCCCCTGGCGTCGTACCGGGATGGACTCGACCCGGACCGGGACCTCCTCGCGCCACTCCGGGTCGCCCTCGCGCACGATCCGGCCCTCGTCCAGGGCAGCGTCCAGCATGGGGCGCCGGCCGCGCGGGACGAGGTGGCCGACCATGTCGTCCTGGTAGGAGGTGGGGCCGGTGTTGGGCCGCATCTGGGCGACGGAGACGTACCGGGTGCCGTCCAGGGTGGGGACCCACAGGACCAGGTCGGCGAAGGAGAGGTCGGAGAGGAGCTGCCACTCCGAGACCAGCAGGTGGAGCCACTCGAGGTCGGAGTCGTCGAGCGCGGTGTGCTGGCGTACGAGTTCGTTCATGGAGGGCACGGGGCTGAGCGTACCTGGCGGTACACCCGCGGGCCGCGGCGCCTGGGAGGGACCCTCAACCCTCCCGGCACCGCAGCCCGGAGCAACATCGGCCGTGGGGTGTGCGGTCCCGGTCGGCCGAAGGATGAGGAGCCGGGGCAGTCAGGGCAGAGAGCTCCGGTTCCTCGGTCCGCCCTCCTGTGCGGGGAAGGCGGAAGCCTGACGATCACTTCGCGTGAGTGGCACGGTCAGCGTCTCGTCACCATTCTGGACTAGACCACTAAGCGTGTCCATGCGGTGGACCGTGTTTGTTCTTGCGCGATCCGCCTGCTTTCCAGGCGTCCGCGCACCCGTCAGCAGCCTAACCCTGTTGGCTCACCCGCGGGGCCAGACCGCCAGGGCAATTTCCACCAGCGCCTCCAGTTCCGTCCGGCTCGCGCCGTCGCGCGCCTGTTGGGACATGCCCTGGATCATCGCGCCGGCGTGCCGGGCCAGGGCGGCGGCGTCGGTGCCCGGCGGCAGTACGCCCGCGGCCACGTCGGCCTGGATCCGGCTCTCGATCGCGGCGATGTTGGCGTTGCGCCGGACCCGCAGCGACTCCTCCACCTCGGGGGTCGAGCAGTTGGCGGCGGCGTGGACGACGAGGCAGCCGTGCGGACGGCCGGGGGCCGTGTACTCGTCGGCGGCCTCGCGCAGCATCCTCTCTATCCCCGCACGGGCGGTCGGCTCCTCGGCGAGTGCGCGGTCGCCGAAGGAGCCGTACCGCACGCCGTACTCCCGGACGACCTCCTCGAAGAGCGAGCGCTTGTCGCCGAAGGCCCTGTAGAGGCTCGGGGCCCCGATGTCCATGACCCGCGTGAGGTCGGAGACGGAGGTGGCCTCGTAGCCGCGCTCCCAGAAGGTCATGAGGGCCGCCTCCAAGGCCGTCGCGCGGTCGAAGGAGCGAGGGCGTCCGCGGCCCCGGCCGGTCGCGGCCCGTGCCGGCACCCCGGACCGCACGCCCTTCCCGCCCCGCCCCTCGCCATGCCCGTCACCGCTCGCGCCGTCGCGCTCCCTGCTCACCATGGAGTGGATTTTATAGCGAGCACTAGAGAAATGTCGCCGGACTGCTGTACGGTTATTTTTGTAGCGACCGCTATTCAAATGCGAAGGGGGCGCCGCCATGGGCGCGCTTACGGGCAGGACGGCTCTCGTCACGGGAGCGAGCAGGGGCATCGGACGCGGGATCGCCGAGCGGCTGGGGCGTGACGGCGCCCGCGTCGCGGTGCACTACGGGAGGAACGAGGGGGCGGCGAAGGACACGGCGGCCGCAATCGAGGCGGCGGGCGGCTCGGCGTTCACGATCGGGGCCGACCTGCGCTCCCCCGGGGCCGCCGAGGCGCTGTGGGAGGAGTTCGACCGGCACGCGGACGGACTGGACATCCTGGTGAACAACGCGGGGATCGGCAGCACGCATCCGATCGCCGAGATAGACGAGGAGGAGTACGACGCCGTCTTCGCGGTCAATGTGAAGGCGCCGTTCTTCCTGCTCAAGCACGGCCTGGGGCGACTGCGCGACGGAGGCAGGGTCATCAACGTCTCCTCGGGACTGGCCCGCACCGCGGTGATGCCGGACAACGTGGCCTATGCGATGACGAAGGGCGCGCTGGACGTGCTCTCGCGCGACCTCTCCAAGGTGCTGGGAGCCCGAGGCATCACGGTGAACTCGGTGGCCCCCGGCATCATCGACACGGACAACACGGCCGAGTTGCTGCACGGCAGCGCGGAGGGCTGGGACCGGGCGGCGGCTCTCTCCGCGCTGGGCGGGGTGGGGACGCCGTCGGAGGTGGCCGACGTGGTGGCGTTCCTCGCCTCACGCGAGGGCCGGTGGGTCACCGGAAGCTGGGTCGACGCGACGGGAGGCTCCCTGACGTGACACCCCGTCCGCCTGGCCGATTCGGCGCGCCCGTGGGGCCCTGCTCTGTTAGATTGGTCTAAACCACATAGCCAGTCCCGGGCCCCGGGTGAGTCCTCTCTTCGAAACGGCAGGCCAGCGTGGAAGTTGTCATCGTTCCCGATGCCAAGGCGGGCGGCGAACTCATAGCCGAGGCCATGGCGCAGCTGCTCCGACGCAAGCCCGACGCCCTGCTCGGGGTGGCCACCGGTTCCACGCCGCTGCCCGTGTACGAGGCACTGGCGGCCAAGGTGCGCTCGGGTGCCGTGGACACCACGCGAGCGCGGATCGCCCAGCTCGACGAGTACGTGGGCCTGCCGGCAGAGCACCCGGAGTCGTACCGCTCGGTGCTGCGGCGCGAGGTGCTCGAACCGCTCGGGATCGGCATGGACGCGTTCACGGGCCCCGACGGCACGGCCGCGGACATACAGGCGGCGTGCCAGGAGTACGACCGGGCGCTGAGCGGCGCCGGCGGGGTCGACCTCCAGCTGCTGGGCATCGGCACCGACGGACACATCGGCTTCAACGAACCGTGCTCCTCGCTGGCCTCCCGGACCAGGATCAAGACGCTCACCGAGCAGACCCGCGTCGACAACGCGCGCTTCTTCGACGGTGACATCGAGCAGGTGCCACACCACGTGATCACACAGGGCATCGGCACCATCCTGGAGGCGCGGCACGTGGTGCTGCTCGCCACCGGTGAGGGCAAGGCCGACGCGGTCGCCGCGAGCGTCGAGGGCCCGGTCGCGGCCGTGTGCCCGGCCTCCGCGCTGCAGCTGCACCCGCACGCCACGGTCGTCGTCGACGAGGCCGCCGCTTCCAAGCTGAAGCTCGCCGACTACTTCCGGCACACCTACGCCCACAAGCCGGACTGGCAGGGCATCTGACCGGTCCGGTCGCACCCCGGCCACCACACCGCGCAGCGGCCCGAGGGGCGCACGAAGGGCGCCGGCACCCCGCACGGGGGCCGGCGCCCTTGTCGTACCGCCGACGCCGCGTTCCCGGCCGGCCGGAGGCCGACCGGGCTGCTACCGGGGTGCGCCGGGTGGGATCACGGGGGTGACAGGGTGTCGAGGCGGGCGGCGAGGCCGGGGTGGGCGGCGGCCAGGTG
>NZ_QHJH01000067.1 GCF_003947455.1 Streptomyces sp. WAC 04229
CCCCAGCTCATCCCCCCACCCGGCGGAGCCCCCGGTGGCGCAACAATCCAGCAACACCACTAACCCCACCGGATAGGTATGGTTCCAGCCATGCCGCCCACCGACCGCATCCGCGACCACGCCGGCCAGGGCGCGACCACCGTCGCCGCCCACCGCGCGCGCCGCCGGTTGCGCGCCGACCGGGCCCGTCAGCTCGCCGACCTGCTCCGCCGCCAACTCCTGGACGACGCCTTCCCCGACGGCACACTCCCCCACGAGGACGCCCTCGCCGTCGACTACGGTGCCACCCGCAACACCGTCCGCCAGGCCCTCGAACTGCTGCGCACCGAGGGCCTCGTGGCCCGCCGGCCCGGCATCGGCACCGTGGTCGTGGCCCGCAAGTACGCCCACGGACTCGACCGCCTGATGGGCCTCGCGGAGACACTGCACGAACAGGGCCGCGTCACCAACGAGGTCCGCACCACGGTCCCCGTGCCGGCCCCCGCCCCGGTCGCCGAACGCCTCCGCGTACCGCCCGGCGCCGACGTCCTCTACATCGAGCGTCTGCGCCGCCTGGGCGGCGTCCCCCTCTCCCTCGACCTCACCTACCTGCCCCTCGACATCGGCACCGCCCTGCTCGGCGCCGACCTGGAGAACACCGACGTCTTCCGCCTCCTGGAATCCGTCACCGGCCGGCCGCTCGGCCACGCCGACGTCACCCTGGAGGCGGTCACCGCGGACGCGCACACCGCCGCCGTACTGGAGGCGCCGCGCGGCACCGCCGTCCTCATGCTGGAACGGCTCACCCACCTCGCCGACGGCCGCCCCGTGGACCTGGAGTTCGTCCGCTTCCGCGGCGACCGCATCGCGATGAGCGGCCTGCTGCGCCGGTCCCTCTGACCACCCCTTCCGCGCCCCTCCCTGGAGACAGCCATGCCCTTGGCGCCCCAGCGGGCCGACGTGCCCGTGACCATCGACGAGTCGAAGTGCATCGAAGGCTGCACGCTCTGCGTGGACATGTGCCCGCTGGACTCCCTCGCCATCGACGAGCGCAACGGCAAGGCCTACATGCACGTCGACGAGTGCTGGTACTGCGGCCCGTGCGCCGCCCGCTGCCCCACCGGGGCGGTCACGGTCAACATGCCCTACCTGCTCCGGTGAAGAGGCCGACTCCCATGAAACCGAAACGCACCGCGCTCCCCACCACCGCGTCCGCCGCCGCCGTGGCCCTGCTCCTCTCCCTCACCGCCTGCGGCGGCGAGGCGTCGGCCGGCGGGGACGGCTCCACGGTCACCGTGACCGTCGGCTACCAGTCCCGGACGATCAACACGGTCACCGCCGGCACCCTGCTCCGCTCCCTCGGCCACTTCGAGCGGCAGCTCAACTCCCTCGGCGACGGCGTCACCTACAAGGTGGACTGGCAGGACTACGCCACCGGCGCCCCCATCACCGCCCAGATGACCGCCGGGAAGATCGACATAGGCTCGATGGGCGACTTCCCGCTGCTCATCAACGCGGCCCGCGGCAAGCAGCTCGGCAAGCCGACCCGCCTGGTCTCGGTCACCGGCTACAACCTCCGCGGCGGCCTCAACACCATCGTGACCGCGCCCGGTTCCTCGCTCACCTCCCTGAAGGACCTCAAGGGCAAGAAGGTCTCGACGAGCGTCGGCTCGGCCGCCGACGGCACACTCGTACGAGCCCTGCAACGCGCCGGTCTCGACCCCGCCGAGGACATCGAGAAACTCAACCAGCAGCCCGCGGTGGGCGCCTCGGCCCTCTCCTCGGGCAGCGCGGACGCCCTGTCCCAGTTCGTCGCGTGGCCCGGCCTGCTCGCCCACCAGGGCAAGGCGAAGGCCCTGTACGACGGTGCGCGGCTCGACCTGCCCACCTTCCACGGTGTCACCGCCCGGGAAGACTTCGCGAAGGAGCGCCCCGCCGTACTGGAGGCGTTCCTGAGGGCCCAGGCGCAGGCGACCGGCTATCTCGACGCCCACCCGGTGGCCGCCGCCGAGAAGGTCGCGAAGGCCACCGGCCTGCCCGCCGAGGCCGTCTACCTCTACAACGGTGCCCAGGGCATCGCCACCTTCGACCCGGCGATCAAGCCCCAGCTCGTCGCGGCCCTCAAGAAGGACGTGTCGATCCTCCGGGACGCGAAGCTCACCGGCGACGTCGACGTGGACGCCTTCGTCGACGACCGGTACGTCAAGAAGGCGCTCGGTACGGCCGCGTACGCCGATCGGCTCGCCGCCGGGCCGCCGGAGCCGGCCGGGGAGGTCTGGCCGAAGGGAGCGGGCAAGACCCTCTCCTTCACCTCCCCCGGCGCCCTGCTGAAGCACGTGGCCGCCCACCTCGACGAGGTGCGCGCCGCCTACGTCCCCGACGCCACCACCGGCACCCTGTGGTTCGCCGACCAGTCGGTGTGGGTGGCCGACGGCACCGAACTGCTGCCCTTCCTCGCCCCGGAGACCGCGCGGGAGTACGTCGCCGACCACGGCGGAGCCCGCGTCGTCACATACGCCGAGGCACTGGAGCGGGCGTCGTGATCCGGTACGCGCTGCGCGCCGTCTCGCTCGCCGCCGCCCTCGGTCTCTGGCAGCTGCTGACCAGCCGGGACGTCGACCTGTGGCTGCGCTTCTCGCAGTTCCCCACCGTCACCGACGTGGCCCACGCCTTCGCCGGCCGGCTGGCGGGACCCGACTACTGGACGGACCTCACCGACAGCCTCACCCGCATCCTCACCGGCTTCCTGCTCGCCGCCGTCCTGGGCGTGGCCACCGGCGTGCTCGTGGCGCGCTACCGGCTGGCCGAGGACCTGCTCGGCCCGGTGCTGGAGGTCATCCGCCCCGTCCCCGCGATCGCCCTCGTCCCCGTGGCGATCCTCCTCTTCCCCTCCAACGAGCAGGGCATCGTCTTCATCACCTGCACCGCCGCCTTCTTCCCGGTGCTGGTCTCCACCCGGCACGCGGTCCGCGCGCTCTCCCCGACGTGGGAGGAGGCGGTCCGCACCATGGGCGGCGGCCGGTGGCGGGTGCTCGCCTCGGTGGTCCTACCGGGCGCCCTGCCCGGCGTGTTCGGCGGTCTGTCGGTCGGCATCGGCGTCTCGTGGATCTGCGTGATCTCCGCCGAGATGATCTCCGGCCAGTACGGCGTCGGCTACCGCACCTGGCAGGACTACACCGTCGTCGACTACCCGGGCGTCTTCGTCGGCATGGTCACCATCGGCGTACTCGGCTGGCTGACCTCCACCGCCGTCGAACTGCTGGGCCGCCGCCTGACCCACTGGCTGCCCCGCACGGCGCACGCCCCCGCCGCCCGGCCGAGGTCCGTACGGCGGGCCGGCGCGGCACCCTCGTCCGCGGACACCGCCGTGCCCACGAGCACCGAAACCGAGGAGGCACGCGATGAGCACCTCGTCCGAGACTGAGGCCGGGACCGGCACCGGGGCCGGGACGGCGACCGGAAGCGCGACCGGCGCGAAGAACGCCACCGGCGCGAAGACGGCCACCGGCACCCGATCCCCTCGCGGCACCCGGCTCACCCTCCGCGACGCCACCCTCGGCCGCCCCGGCGCCACCGCGCTGACCGGCATGGACGTCGACGTCTCCCCCGGCGAGATCCTCACCGTCGTCGGCCCCTCCGGCTGCGGCAAGTCGACCCTGCTGCGCACCCTGGCCGGGCTGCTGCCCCCACTGGCCGGGGCGGCGGAACAGGACGGGCACCTGATCACGGGCCCGGGAGCGGACCGCGCGCTGGTCTTCCAGGAGGACGCCCTCCTGCCCTGGCGCACCCTGCGCGCCAACGTCGAACTCCCCCTCGCCATCCAGGGCCTGCCCCGCGCCGGACGCCGCGACCAGGCGGCGTCCTGGCTGGACCGCGTCGGGCTCACCGCGCAGGCACGGCAGTTGCCGCACCGCGTCTCCGGGGGCCAGCGCCAGCGCGCCCAGTTGGCCCGCGCGCTCGCCGGACACCCCCGCGCCGTCCTGATGGACGAACCCTTCGGCGCCCTCGACGCGCAGACCCGCGCCGGCATGCAGGACCTGCTGGTGGAGGTGTTGCGGGGCACCGGTGCCACCGTCGTCTTCGTCACCCACGACGTGGACGAGGCCCTGTTCCTCGGCGACCGGGTGGCCCTGCTCGGCGCCGGCCGCCTCACCGCCGTACGCGACGTGCCCCGGCCCCGGGAGCGTGCCGCGCACGACGATCCGGCACGGGCGGCGCTGCGGCGCGACGTACTGACATCCCTCGGCTCCTGAAAGGCCCTCTGGTGGAGATCCCCGCGCTCACCGACGCCGAAGAACTCACCTGCGACGTCCTCGTCATCGGTGGCGGTACCGCCGGCACGATGGCCGCGCTGACCGCGGCCGAGCACGGCGCGGACGTCCTGCTCCTGGAGAAGGCCCACGTCCGGCACTCCGGCGCCCTCGCCATGGGCATGGACGGCGTCAACAACGCGGTCGTCCCCGGTCGTGCCGAACCCGACGACTACGTCGCCGAGATCACCCGCGCCAACGACGGCATCGTCGACCAGTCCACCGTCCGCCAGACCGCCACCCGCGGCTTCGCCATGGTCCAGCGGCTGGAGTCGTACGGGGTGAAGTTCGAGAAGGACGAGCACGGCGACTACGCGGTCCGGCAGGTGCACCGGTCGGGCTCCTACGTGCTCCCGATGCCGGAGGGCAAGGACGTCAAGAAGGTCCTGTACCGGCAGTTGCGGCGGCGCGAGATGCGCGAGCGGATCCGCATCGAGAACCGCGTGATGCCGGTGCGGGTCCTGACGGCGGAGGGCCGGGCGGTGGGCGCGGCCGGGTTCAACACCCGCACGGGTGCGTTCGTGACCGTCCGGGCGGGCGCCGTGATCCTGGCGACCGGAGCCGCCGGACGGCTCGGCCTGCCCGCGTCCGGCTACCTCTACGGCACCTACGAGAACCCCACCAACGCCGGTGACGGCTACGCCATGGCCTACCACGCGGGCGCCGAACTGACCGGCATCGAGTGCTTCCAGATCAACCCGCTGATCAAGGACTACAACGGCCCCGCCTGCGCCTACGTCGCCAACCCCTTCGGCGGCTACCAGGTCAACCGGCACGGCGAGCGCTTCGTCGACTCCGACTACTGGTCGGGCCAGATGATGGCCGAGTTCGCCGCGGAGGTGGCCGGCGACCGGGGCCCGGTGTACCTGAAGCTCAGCCATCTCCCGGAGGAGTCCGTCTCCGCGCTGGAGTCGATCCTGCACTCGACGGAGCGCCCGACGCGCGGCACCTTCCACGCGGGCCGCGGGCACGACTACCGCACCCACGACGTCGAGATGCACATCTCCGAGATCGGCCTGTGCGGCGGCCACTCCGCCTCGGGGGTACGGGTGGACGACCACGCCCGCACCACGGTCCCGCGCCTCTACGCCGCCGGCGACCTGGCCTGCGTGCCGCACAACTACATGATCGGCGCGTTCGTCTTCGGCGACCTGGCGGGTGCGGACGCGTCGCGACACACGGCGTACGCGGGCGAACTGCCGTCCGACCAGCTGCGTGCGGCGCACGAGCTGGTCTACCGCCCGCTGCGCAACCCCGACGGCCCGCCGCAGCCCCAGGTCGAGTACAAGCTGCGCCGCTTCGTCAACGACTACGTGGCCCCGCCGAAGTCCGGCGCCCGGCTCTCGCTCGCCCTGGAGTCCTTCGAGCGGATGCGGGCGGACATCGCGGCGATGGGCGCGCGTACCCCGCACGAGCTGATGCGCTGCGCCGAGGTCTCCTTCATCCGCGACTGCGCGGAGATGGCCGCCCGGGCCTCGCTGGCCCGCACCGAGTCCCGCTGGGGTCTCTACCACGAGCGCGTCGACCTCCCGGAGCGCGACGACGACGCCTGGTTCCACCATCTCGACCTGCACAAGTCCCCCTCCGGTGCGATGGAGTTCACGGCCCGTCCCGTGGCTCCGTATCTGGTGCCGGTCGACGAGTTCACGCCGGTCGGCGGTGTCTCCCGGCACCTCGGCGAGGTGCACCCGGAGCAGGTGGCGACCGCCGGGCCGCGCGACGCGGCGCCCCGCGCCACGGGGACGCCACCCACGGACCCCGGCGACGAGCGCGGAGGCGGCTCCTCCGAGCCCACCGCCACGGTCTCCCCCCGCCTCCTCGAACTGCTGGCCCTCGCCGACGACGAACCCGAACTGCCCGCCCTCCGGCCCTACCTGTCCGATCCCGAACCCGCGGTACGGCGCACGGCGGTCACCGTGCTCACCGAGACCACCCCCATCGGCACCGGTCCCGTCCTGGCCGCCGCCCTGGCCGACGCGGACGGCGAGGTGCGCGCCGCCGCCGCTGCCTCGCTGCGCGAACTGGCCGACACGCTGGCGCCCGAACCGGCCCTGGGCGAAACCCTGGTGCGGGCGCTGGCCGAGGCCGACCCGGTGGTCCGCGCCACCGCCCTCGACCTGCTGCGCATTCTGCGGCTGGGCGAGACCGGCACCTTCACCGCGTACCTCGGCGACCCGGACCCCTCGGTGCGCATCGAGGCGGTGCGCGGACTGGTGTCCCTGGACGCGGCGGAGTCGCTCTCCCCGGCGGCGGAGGATCCGTCCCGCGAGGTCCGGGTCACCGTCGCCAAGGCGCTGGGGACGCTGCGGGCGCCCACCGGTGCCGGCGGTGCGCTCGACCGGCTCACCGAGGACCCCGACACCCTGGTCCGCGGCGCGGCCTTCGCGGCCCTGGCCCGGACGGGCTGCCCGGCGCCGCTCGCGGAACGGGCGGTCGCCGCGCTGGCCGACCCCGCCTGGCAGGTCCGGGCCGGGGCGGCCGGCGCTCTTTCCGCGGCCCTCCCGCGCAACGCGGTCCCCGTCCTCGCCAAGGCCCTCGCCGATCCGAACGCCGACGTGCGCAAGGCCGCGGTCCTGGCCCTGACCCGGCACGCGGACGGTACGCCGGACGCCAGGTCGGCCCTCGCCACGGCGACCACCGACAGCGACGCCGACGTCAGGGCGTACGCGGCCCGGGCCCTGTGACGCCGAGGACCGGCCGCGACGTCCGGCCCCCCGGCCGCGTCCCCTACAGCCGGGTCCAGTCCTCTATATCCAGTCCTCGGGCTCCGGCTCGGGCTCGGTGTCGGGCCACTCGTCCGGGCCGGGCCCGCTGTCGCCGCTGGAGGCGGGAGCCGTCTGCGCCGCCCCCGCGAGTCCCGCGAGCACGGCGATCACTCCCTCCCCGTAGGTCGCGAGCTTCTTCTCACCGACGCCGCTGATGCCGCCGAGCTGTCCGACGGAGGTGGGCCATACCGTGGCGATCTCCCTGAGCGTGGCGTCGTGGAAGATCACGTAGGCGGGGACGCCCTGCTCGCGGGCCTGCTCGGCCCGCCAGGCCCGCAGCGCCTCGAACGCCGGCTGGAGCTCCTCGGACAGCTCGGCCGCGGCGGCCTTGGCCTTGCGCTCGCCGCGGGCGGCCGTCCCGCGTGCCGCCGCCGGCTTCTTGGGCTCCTTGCGCAGCGGCACCTCACGCTCCCGCCGCAGCACCGCCCCGCTGTCGTCGGTCAGCACCAGCGTGCCGTACTCCCCCTCGACCGCGAGCAGTCCCTGGGCCAGGAGCTGCCGGGCGACACCGCGCCACTCGCTCTCGGCGAGATCCTCGCCGATGCCGAAGACGGAGAGCTGGTCGTGGTCGAACTGGATCACCTTGGCGGTGCGCTTGCCCAGCAGGATGTCGATGATCTGCCCGGCGCCGAACTTCTGCCCGCGCTCCCGCTTCAGCCGCACCACCGTGGACAGCACCTTCTGCGCCGCCACCGTGCCGTCCCAGGTCTCCGGAGGGGTGAGGCAGGTGTCGCAGTTTCCGCAGCCGGACGGGTCCGGGTCCTGGCCGAAGTAGGCGAGGAGCTGGCCGCGGCGGCAGCGGACGGTCTCGCACAGCGCGAGCATGGAGTCCAGGTGGGACTGGGCCCGGCGGCGGAAGGCCTCGTCGCCCTCGCCGGACTGGATCAGCTTGCGCTGCTGTATGACGTCGTTGAGTCCGTACGCCATCCACGCGGTCGACGGCAGTCCGTCGCGGCCGGCGCGGCCGGTCTCCTGGTAGTAGCCCTCGACCGACTTGGGCAGGTCCAGGTGGGCGACGAACCGCACGTCCGGCTTGTCGATGCCCATGCCGAAGGCGATGGTGGCCACGACCACCAGGCCCTCCTCCCGCAGGAACCGGGACTGGTGCGCCGCGCGGGTGCCCGCGTCCAGGCCCGCGTGGTACGGGACCGCCTCCACCCCGTTGCGGGACAGGAACTCGGCGGTCTTCTCGACGGAGTTGCGCGAGAGGCAGTACACGATGCCCGCGTCGCCCGGGTGCTCCTCGCGCAGGAAGCTCAGCAACTGCTTCTTGGGGTCCGTCTTCGGCACGATCCGGTACTGGATGTTGGGCCGGTCGAAGCTGGCCACGAAGTGCCGCGCCGTCGGCATGTTCAGCCGCTCGGTCAGCTCGCGGTGGGTCGCGTGCGTGGCCGTCGCCGTGAGCGCGAGGCGGGGGACGTCCGGCCAGCGCTCGCCGAGCAGCGACAGGGCGAGGTAGTCGGGCCGGAAGTCGTGGCCCCACTGCGAGACGCAGTGGGCCTCGTCGATGGCGAAGAGCGAGATCTTGCCGCGGGAGAGCAGATCGAGGGTGCCCTCCAGGCGCAGCCGCTCGGGCGCCAGGTAGAGCAGGTCCAGCTCGCCGGCGAGGAACTCGGCCTCCACCATGCGCCGCTCGTCGAAGTCCTGCGTGGAGTTCATGAAGCCGGCCCGCACGCCGAGCGCCCGCAGCGCGTCCACCTGGTCCTGCATCAGCGCGATGAGCGGCGAGACCACGACGCCGGTGCCGGGCCTGACCAGGGCCGGAATCTGGTAGCACAGCGACTTTCCGGCGCCGGTCGGCATGAGCACGACGGCGTCGCCGCCCGCGACCACGTGGTCGACGACCTCTTGCTGCTCGCCGCGGAAGGCCTCGTACCCGAAGACCCGGTGCAACGTGGCCAGCGCCTCGCTGCCCCCGTCGTCCACGCGCCTCGCCTCTGCCGCTTCTGCCATCTCGCCGATCACACCCGTCCCGCCCATCGTCCCGTCCCCCGTACGTCTTGCCTCGCCCGTCTGGTCTGTCTGGTCCGCCCTGCCCCGACCACTGCCTCAACGATAGGGGGCGGCGCCGACAGCCTCGGAGTTATCCACAGGGAGCCTGCTGCCGTCGGCGTCAAGGACACAATGACCGTTCACACGTTCGCAGGAGACGCGCCCGTTTCCGGCGGATAGTCTGATTGCACCCGCGAGACTCCGTCCCATGGGAGCACTGATGAGCGTCGCACCGAAGGCGTCCACGCCCGACTGGCCGGTTCCGCCGGAGGGCGGCTGGACCGCGGACGACCTGGACCAGCTTCCGAACCTGCCTCCGCATACGGAGCTGATTGACGGGAGCCTGGTCTTCGTGAGTCCGCAGACTGCCTTTCATGAACGAGCTGTCGACTTCTTCAAATGGCAGTTGCAGTCGCTGGCACCTGCCGAGTACGAGGTCTTCCGCGAGTTCACGATCGACATCGACGCGCAGAACAGGCCCGAGCCGGACGTCATCGTGTTTCGGGCCGATGCCTGGACAGAGACCGCTCAGACCCGGTTTCCCTCGACGGCCGTCCTGCTAGCAGTCGAGGTCGTCTCCACCGACTCGGTCTCCCGCGACCGCGAGACCAAGCCCTTGAAGTACGCCAGGGCGGGAATTCCACACTACTGGCGCGTGGAGAGCGAGAAGGGGCTCGCCGTCGTTCACGCCTTCGAGCTGGAGCCGACCACCGGTGCCTACACAAGCGTCGGCATCTTCCGTGAGCGTATGAAGCTGAGTGCGCCCTTCCCCATGGACCTGGACCTGACCGCTGTCAAGGCCCGGCCCCCGGGGAAGTAGTCGCCCGCCATACCACGGCGGCCCGGCCCCCCCGAGGGGTGCCGGGCCGCCGTCTCAAGCACAGCAGGCGCCGCGTCAGCGCACGAACACCCCCGCCTGACCGGCAAGGTCCAGGAAGTACTGCGGTGCCACGCCGAGTACCACCGTCACCGCGACTCCGACACCGATCGCCGTCATCGTCAGGGGGGACGGGACCGCCACCGTCGGACCCTCCGGCCGGGGCTCGCTGAAGAACATCAGGACGATCACGCGGATGTAGAAGAACGCCGCGATCGCCGAGGAGATCACGCCGATCACGACCAGCGGGGCCGCGCCGCCCTCCGCCGCCGCCTTGAAGACGGCGAACTTGCCGGAGAACCCGGAGGTCAGCGGGATGCCCGCGAAGGCCAGCAGGAAGATCGCGAACACCGCCGCCACCAGCGGTGACCTGCGGCCGAGCCCGGCCCACTTGGACAGGTGCGTCGCCTCGCCGCCCGCGTCGCGCACCAGCGTCACCACGGCGAAGGCGCCGATCGTGACGAAGGAGTACGCGGCCAGGTAGAAGAGGACGGACGAGATGCCGTCCGGCGTGGTCGCGATGACACCGGCGAGGATGAAGCCCGCGTGCGCGATCGACGAGTACGCCAGCAGCCGCTTGATGTCGGTCTGCGTGATCGCGACGATCGCGCCGCCCAGCATGGTGACGATCGCCACGGCCCACATCACCGGCCGCCAGTCCCAGCGCAGGCCGGGCAGGACGACGTAGAGGATGCGCAGCAGCGCGCCGAAGGCGGCCACCTTGGTCGCCGCCGCCATGAAGCCGGTCACCGGCGTCGGCGCACCCTGGTACACGTCCGGCGTCCACATGTGGAACGGCACCGCGCCCACCTTGAACAGCAGGCCCATGACGATCAGCGCGGAGCCGACGAGCAGCAGCGCGTCGTTGCCCATCGTGTCGGCGAGTGCCGGGGTGACGTTCTGCACGGTGCCGTCGACCACCTGGGCGATCGTGCCGTACGACATGGAGCCCGCGTAGCCGTAGAGCAGGGCGATGCCGAACAGGGTGAACGCGGAGGCGAAGGCGCCGAGGAGGAAGTACTTGACCGCCGCCTCCTGCGACATGAGCCGCTTGCGGCGGGCCAGCGCGCACAGCAGGTACAGCGGGAGGGAGAAGACCTCCAGGGCGACGAAGAGCGTCAGCAGGTCGTTGGCGGCCGGGAAGACCAGCATGCCGGCGACCGCGAAGAGCAGGAGCGGGAACACCTCCGTGGTGGTGAAGCCCGCCTTGACCGCCTTCTGCTCGCTCTCGCTGCCCGGTACGGCCGCGGCCTGCGCGGCGAAGGAGTCGACGCGGTTGCCGTGCGCCTCCGGGTCGAGCCGCCGCTCGGCGAAGGTGAACAGGCCGACCAGCGCCACCAGCAGGATCGTGCCCTGCAGGAAGAGGGCCGGTCCGTCGACGGCGATGGCGCCCATCGCCGCGATGCCCGCCTTGGTCGTGCCGTGTCCGCCCGCCGCGAGCGCGACGACCGCGGCGAAGGCGGCGACCAGCGCGACGGCCGACACGAACATCTGCGCGTAGTAGCGGGCCCTGCGCGGCACGAAGGCCTCGACCAGGATTCCGATGATCGCCGCGCCGACGATGATGAGGGTGGGCGCGAGCTGCCCGTACTCGATCTTCGGCGCGTCGATCTTGGCGATCGGGTCGGCCGCCGCCGTCGTTGTCCACAGGCTGTGGACGGCTGTTGCGCTCACTTGGCCGCCTCCACCTCAGGCTGGGGGTCCTTCTTGTGTACGTCGGACATGGTCTGCTCCACCGCGGGGTTGACGATGTCCGTGACGGGCTTCGGGAAGACGCCCAGGAAGATCAGCAGCGCGACCAGCGGCGCCACCACGACCAGCTCACGCACCCGCAGGTCGGGCATCGCGGAGACCTCCGGCTTCACCGGGCCCGTCATCGTCCGCTGGTAGAGGACGAGGGTGTAGAGCGCGGCGAGGACGATGCCGAAGGTGGCGATGATGCCGATCACGGGATAGCGCGTGAACGTGCCGACCAGGACCAGGAACTCACTGATGAAGGGCGCGAGGCCCGGCAGGGAGAGGGTCGCGAGGCCGCCGATCAGGAAGGTGCCGGCGAGGACCGGCGCCACCTTCTGCACCCCGCCGTAGTCGGCGATGAGCCGCGAGCCGCGCCGCGAGATCAGGAAGCCGGCGATCAGCATCAGCACCGCGGTCGAGATGCCGTGGTTGACCATGTACAGCGTCGCGCCGGACTGGCCCTGGCTGGTCATCGCGAAGATGCCCATGATGATGAAGCCGAAGTGCGAGATCGACGCGTACGCGATCAGCCGCTTGATGTCGCGCTGGCCGACCGCGAGCAGCGCGCCGTAGACGATGCTGACGACCGCCAGCACCAGGATGACCGGCGTCGCCCACTTGCTCGCCTCCGGGAAGAGCTGGAGGCAGAAGCGGAGCATCGCGAAGGTGCCGACCTTGTCGACTACCGCCGTGATGAGCACCGCGACCGGGGCGGTCGACTCCTGCATGGCGTTGGGCAGCCAGGTGTGCAGCGGCCACAGCGGCGCCTTCACCGCGAAGGCGAAGAAGAAGCCGAGGAAGAGCCAGCGCTCGGTGCTGGTCGCCATGTCCAGCTCGCCGCTGGCCCGCGCCTGGGCGATCTCCGTCAGCGAGAAGTTCCCGGCGACCACGTAGAGCCCGATCACCGCGGCCAGCATGATCAGACCGCCGGCCAGGTTGTAGAGGAGGAACTTCACCGCGGCGTACGACCGCTGCGTCGCCGCCGTCTTCTCGCCGTGCTCGTGGGCCCGGTCCCCGAAGCCGCCGATGAGGAAGTACATCGGGATGAGCATGGCTTCGAAGAAGATGTAGAAGAGGAAGACGTCGGTGGCCTCGAACGAGATGATCACCATCGCCTCGACGGCCAGGATCAGGGCGAAGAAGCCCTGCGTCGGCCGCCACCGGCTGCTGCCGGTCTCCAGCGGGTCGGCGTCGTGCCAGCCCGCGAGGATGATGAACGGGATCAGCAGCGCGGTCAGCGCGATCAGCGCCACCGCGATGCCGTCCACGCCCAGCTCGTACCGGACGCCGAAGTCCGCGATCCAGGAGTGCGACTCGGTGAGCTGGTAACGGTCGCCGCCGGGGTCGAAGCGGACCAGGACCGCGATCGCCAGCGCGAGCGTGGCCAGCGAGACCAGCAGCGCCAGCCACTTGGCCGCGGTGCGTTTCGCGGCCGGCACGGCGGCCGTGGCGATCGCCCCGACGGCCGGGAGGGCCGCCGTGACTGTCAGCAGGGGAAAGGACATCGGTATCAGACCGCCCTCATCAGCAGGGTCGCGGCGACGAGGACCGCCGCACCGCCGAACATCGAGACCGCGTAACTGCGCGCGAACCCGTTCTGCAGCTTGCGCATCCGCCCGGACAGGCCGCCGACCGAGGCCGCCGTGCCGTTGACGACCCCGTCGACCAGAGTGTGGTCGACGTAGACCAGGGAGCGCGTCAGGTGCTCGCCGCCGCGGACCAGGACGACGTGGTTGAAGTCGTCCTGGAGCAGGTCGCGCCGGGCGGCCCGGGTGAGCAGCGACCCGCGCGGGGCGACGGCCGGGACCGGACGGCGCCCGTACTGCGCCCAGGCGACCGCGACACCGATCACCATCACGGCCACCGTGGAGACCGTGACCGTCAGGGCGCTGATCGGCGCGTGTCCGTGGTCGTGCCCGGTGATGGGCTCCAGCCAGTGCACGAACCGGTCGCCGATGCTGAAGAACGCGCCGCCGAACACCGAGCCGACGGCCAGCACGATCATCGGGATCGTCATGAGCTTCGGCGACTCGTGCGGGTGCGGAGGCTCGTAAGCGCCGCGGGTCTCGGCGGCCGGCTCCACGTCGGGGGCGGCGGGCGACGGCGTCGGCGCCTTGCGCCAGCGTTCCTCGCCGAAGAACGTCATCAGCATCACGCGCGTCATGTAGTACGCCGTGATGGCCGCGCCCAGCAGGGCGACGCCGCCGAGGATCCAGCCCTCGGTGCCGCCCTTGGCGAACGCCGACTCGATGATCTTGTCCTTGGAGAAGAAGCCGGACAGTCCCGGGAAGCCGATGATCGCGAGATAGCCGAGCCCGAAGGTGACGAAGGTGACCGGCATGTACTTGCGCAGTCCGCCGTAGCGGCGCATGTCGACCTCGTCGTTCATCCCGTGCATGACGGAACCCGCGCCGAGGAACAGCCCGGCCTTGAAGAAGCCGTGCGTCACCAGGTGCATGATGGCGAAGACGTAGCCGATGGGGCCGAGTCCGGCGGCCAGCACCATGTAGCCGATCTGCGACATGGTCGAACCGGCCAGCGCCTTCTTGATGTCGTCCTTGGCACAACCGACGATCGCACCGAAGAGCAGCGTGACCGCGCCCACGATGGCGACCACCAGCTGGGCGTCGGGCGCGCCGTTGAAGATCGCGCCGGAGCGGACGATCAGGTAGACGCCCGCGGTCACCATGGTCGCGGCGTGGATGAGAGCCGAGACCGGGGTCGGGCCCTCCATCGCGTCCCCGAGCCAGGACTGGAGCGGTACCTGGGCGGACTTGCCGCAGGCGGCGAGCAGCAGCATCAGGGCGATCGCGGTGAGCTTGCCCTCGCCGGCCTGACCCGCGAGCGCGGCCTCGCCCTCGCCGCCGAGCACCGGCCCGAAGGCGAAGGTGCCGAACCAGAGGAACATCAGCATGATCGCGATGGACAGGCCCATGTCGCCGACGCGGTTGACCAGGAAGGCCTTCTTCGCGGCGGTGGCGGCGCTGGGCTTGTGCTGCCAGAAGCCGATCAGCAGGTAGGAGGCGAGTCCGACGCCCTCCCAGCCGACGTACAGCAGCAGGTAGTTGTCGGCGAGGACGAGCAGCAGCATCGCCGCGAGGAACAGGTTGAGGTAGCCGAAGAAGCGGCGGCGGCGCTCGTCGTGCTCCATGTAGGAGACGGAGTACAGGTGGATCAGTGAGCCGACGCCGGTGATCAGCAGGACGAACGTCATCGACAGCTGGTCGAGCCGGAAGGCGACGTCGGCCTGGAAGCCCTCCACCGGGATCCAGCTGAACAGGTGCTGCGTCAGGGTGCGGTCCTCGGCACCGCTGCCGAGCATGTCGGCGAAGAGGACGACGCCGATCACGAAGGACGCGGCCGCCAGCAGCGTGCCGATCCAGTGGCCGACGGCGTCGAGCCGGCGTCCGCCGCACAGCAGAACCGCAGCTCCGAGCAAGGGCGCCGCGACAAGCAGCGCAATCAGATTCTCCACGATTCAGCGACCCCTCACAGCTTCATCAGGCTGGCGTCGTCGACCGAGGCCGAGTGGCGGGAACGGAACAGGGACACGATGATCGCGAGCCCGACCACGACCTCCGCGGCGGCGACGACCATCGTGAAGAAGGCGATGATCTGGCCGTCGAGATTGCCGTGCATGCGGGAGAAGGCGACGAACGCGAGGTTGCAGGCGTTGAGCATCAGCTCGATGCACATGAAGACCACGATCGCGTTGCGCCGGATCAGGACGCCGGTGGCGCCGATCGTGAACAACAGTGCCGCGAGGTACAGGTAGTTGACGGGGTTCACTTCGACGCCTCCTCGGACCGCCTGGAGTTGTCCGGCCCGGCCGCGCCACGCTCCAGGCGCTCCTCGGCCCGCTGCTCCAGGGCCTTCAGGTCGCCCAGCGCCTGGGTCGACACGTCGCGGATCTGGCCGCGCTCGCGCAGCGTCTTGCTGACGGTCAGCTCGGACGGGGTGCCGTCGGGCAGCAGGCCCGCGATGTCGACCGCGTTGTGCCGGGCGTACACGCCGGGTGCCGGGAGCGGCGGCAGGTGCTTGCCCTCGCGGACGCGGCGCTCGGCCAGTTCGCGCTGGGTCGCCGCGCGTTCGGTGCGCTCGCGGTGGGTGAGCACCATGGCGCCGACGGCGGCCGTGATGAGCAGCGCGCCGGTGATCTCGAAGGCGAAGACGTACTTGGTGAAGATGAGGGACGCGATGCCCTCCACGTTCCCGTTCGCGTTCGCCTGGGCGAGGCCGGTGGTCTCCTCCAGCGAGGCGTTGCCGATGCCGGCGATCAGCAGGATGCCGAAGCCGAGCCCGGACACCAGGGCCAGCCAGCGCTGGCCCTTGATGGTCTCCTTCAGGGAGTCCGCCGCGGTGACGCCGACGAGCATCACCACGAACAGGAACAGCATCATGACCGCGCCGGTGTAGACGACGATCTGCACGATGCCCAGGAAGTAGGCGCCGTTGGCGAGGTAGAACACCGCCAGGACGATCATGGTCCCGGCGAGGCAGAGCGCGCTGTGCACGGCCTTCCGCATGAAGACGGTGCACAGGGCGCCGATCACCGCGACCGTGCCGAGGATCCAGAACTGGACGGCCTCCCCGGTGGAGGTGCCGGCCGAGAGGGTCGCCGCGGCGGCGAGCTGCGCGCTCATCGGCGGATCACCTTCTCCGACGCCGGTTCGGTCCCGCCGAAGGTCGAGTCGCCCTCCTGGACGACCTCGCCCTTGGAGTGCGCGACCTGCTGCTCGGTGCCGGGGGCCGCCTCGGTCACCAGGCCCCGGTAGTAGTCCTGCTCGTCCGTGCCCGGGTAGATGGCGTGGGGCGAGTCGACCATGCCCTCCTCCAGGCCGGCCAGCAGCTGGTCCTTGGTGAAGATGAGGTTGGCGCGGCTGGAGTCGGCCAGTTCGAACTCGTTGGTCATCGTCAGCGCGCGTGTGGGGCACGCCTCGATGCACAGGCCGCACAGGATGCAGCGGGCGTAGTTGATCTGGTAGACGCGGCCGTACCGCTCGCCCGGCGAGTAGCGCTCCTCGTCGGTGTTGTCCGCGCCCTCCACGTAGATGGCGTCCGCGGGGCAGGCCCAGGCGCACAGTTCGCACCCGACGCACTTCTCCAGGCCGTCCGGATGGCGGTTGAGCTGGTGCCGTCCGTGGAAGCGCGGAGCGGTGGTCTTCTGCTGCTCCGGGTACTGCTCGGTCAGCCGCTTCTTGAACATGGCCTTGAAGGTCACGCCGAAGCCGGCCACGGGGTTCTGGAAACCGGGGTTGGTCTCCTTGGGTTCCTCAGCCATCGGACGCCTCCTTTCCATCCGTAGATCCGCCCACAGGTCCGTCACTCTGAGTATCGGGTCCGCCACTGACAATCAGCTCCCGCTCCCGGCGCGGGCGACGCCGTGGCACCGGCGGCAACTCCTGTCCGGGCATCGGCGGTACGGGGAATCCGCCGGCCATGGGGTCGAACGCGGCGGGCTCCTCGGCGGGCGCCTCGGCCCGCTTGCCCTTCTCGCGGAAGATGTCCACGGCGAAGGAGAGCAGCAGCAGGGCCAGGACACCGCCGCCGATGTAGAGGGCGATGTCGGCGAAGTCGTAGTTCTCGTTCCGGAGGGCCCGCACGGTCGCGACCAGCATCAGCCAGACCAGGGAGACCGGGATGAGGACCTTCCAGCCGAGCTTCATCAACTGGTCGTAGCGCACGCGCGGGAGTGTGCCGCGCAGCCAGATGAAGAAGAACAGCAGCAACTGGACCTTGACGACGAACCAGAGCAGCGGCCACCAGCCGTGGTTGGCGCCCTCCCAGAAGGTGCTGACCGGCCACGGGGCCCGCCAGCCGCCCAGGAACAGCGTGGTGGCGACCGCCGAGACGGTCACCATGTTCACGTACTCGGCGAGCATGAACATCGCGAACTTGATCGACGAGTACTCGGTGTTGAAACCGCCCACCAGGTCGCCCTCGGACTCCGGCATGTCGAAGGGGGCGCGGTTGGTCTCGCCGATCATCGTGACGACGTAGAGGATGAAGGAGACCGGCAGCAGCACGATGTACCAGCGGTCGCCCTGCTGCGCGACGATCTCCGACGTGGACATCGACCCGGAGTAGAGGAAGACCGAGGCGAACGCGGCGCCCATCGCGATCTCGTAGGAGATCATCTGCGCGCAGGACCGCAGCCCGCCGAGGAGCGGGTACGTCGATCCCGAGCTCCAGCCCGCCAGCACGATGCCGTAGATGCCGACCGAGGCGACCGCCAGGATGAACAGCATGGCGATGGGCAGGTCCGTGAGCTGCATCGCGGTGCGGTGGCCGAAGATCGAGACCTCGTTGCCGGCCGGGCCGAAGGGGATCACGGCGATCGCCATGAAGGCCGGGATGGCCGCGACGATCGGCGCGAGGACGTACACCGCCTTGTCGGCGCGCTTGACGACCAGGTCTTCCTTGAGCATCAGCTTGATGCCGTCGGCGAGCGACTGGAGCATGCCCCAGGGGCCGTGCCGGTTCGGTCCGATGCGCAGCTGCATCCAGGCGACGACCTTGCGCTCCCACACGATGGAGAACAGCACGGTCACCATCAGGAAGGCGAAGCAGAACACCGCCTTGACGACGACCAGCCACCAGGGGTCGGTGCCGAACATCGAGAGGTCTTCAGCGGCGAGGTACGGGCTCATGCCTCCACCTCCTTGGGGGCCTCACCGGCGGACGTCGCCGGACCGATGCGGACGAGGGACCCGGGCAGCACCCCGGCGTCGGAGGCGACGCCCGTGCCTGCCGAGTTCAGCGGGAGCCAGACCACCCGGTCGGGCATCTCGGTGACCTGGAGCGGGAGGGCGACGGCCCCGGCGGGTCCGGTCACGGCCAGCAGGTCGCCGTCCTTGACGCCGGCCTCCGCGGCCGTGGCGGCCGACACGCGCGCGTGCGCGGCGTGCCGGGTGCCGGCCAGCGCCTCGTCGCCCACCTGGAGCAGGCCCTGGTCGAGCAGCAGCCGGTGCCCGGCCAGGACGGCCTCACCGGCGGCCGGGCGCGGCAGCGCGCTCGCGGTCTGCAGCGGCTCGCCGGCCCGCGGCCCGTCCCAGGCGCCGAGCCGGTCGATCTCCGCGCGTGTGGTGCGCAGATCCGGCAGGCCGAGGTGGACGTCCATGGCGTCGGCCAGCATCTGCAGGACGCGGCCGTCGGTGGGCGCGAGGCGGCGGGTCATCTGGTCGGGCTTGAGCGCCGCCTCGAAGAAGCGCACCCGGCCCTCCCAGTTGAGGAAGGTGCCCGGCTTCTCGGCGACCGCGGCGACGGGCAGGACCACGTCGGCGCGTTCGGTGACCTCGCTGGGCCGCAGCTCGAGCGACACCACGAAACCGGCCTCGTCGAGCGCCGCACGCGCGCGTGCCGGGTCGGGCAGGTCGGCGACCTCCACGCCCGCCACCAGCAGCGCCTGGAGTTCGCCCCGGGCCGCGGCCTCGACGATCTCACCGGTGTCCCGGCCGAAGCGGTGCGGCAGGTCGGCCAGGCCCCAGACCGCGGCGACCTCCTCACGCGCGCGCGGGTCGGTCGCCGGACGGCCGCCGGGCAGCAGCGACGGCAGCGCACCCGCCTCGATCGCGCCGCGCTCCCCGGCCCGGCGCGGGATCCACACCAGCCGGGCGCCGGTCGCGGCGGCGGTCCGTACGGCGGAGGTCAGCCCCCCGGGCACGGAGGCCAGCCGTTCGCCGACGACGATCACGGAGCCCTCGGCGCGCAGCGCCTCGGCCGCCTGGCCGCCGCCGTCCTCCAGTCCGACGCCGCTCGCGAGGGCGTCCAGCCACTCGGTCTCGGTGCCGGGAGCGGCGGGAAGCAGCGTGCCGCCTGCCTTCTCCAGGCCCCGGGTGGCGTGCGTGGCCAGCGAGAAGACCTTCTGCCCGTGCCCCCGCCAGGCCTTCCGCAGCCGCAGGAAGACGCCGGGCGCCTCCTCCTCGGCCTCGAATCCGACCAGCAGGACGGCGGGCGCCTTCTCCAGCGAGGTGTAGGTGACGCCCGTACCGTCCAGGTCGCGGCCGCGCCCGGCGACCCGGGCGGCCAGGAAATCGGCCTCCTCGGCGCTGTGCACGCGCGCGCGGAAGTCGATGTCGTTGGTGTCGAGCGCCACGCGCGCGAACTTGCTGTACGTGTACGCGTCCTCGACGGTGAGCCGGCCGCCGGTCAGCACACCGGTGCGGCCCCTGGAGGCGAGCAGCCCCTGCGCGGCGATCTGCAGGGCCTCCGGCCACGAGGCCGGCTCCAGGTCGCCCTCCGCGTTGCGCACCAGGGGCGTGGTCAGCCGGTCCCGCTGCTGCGCGTACCGGAACCCGAAGCGCCCCTTGTCGCAGATCCACTCCTCGTTGACCTCGGGCTCGTTGGCCGCGAGGCGCCGCATTACCTTGCCGCGCCGGTGGTCGGTGCGGGTCGCGCAGCCGCCGGAGCAGTGCTCGCAGACCGACGGCGAGGAGATCAGGTCGAAGGGGCGGGAGCGGAACCGGTAGGCCGCCGAGGTGAGCGCGCCGACCGGGCAGATCTGGATGGTGTTGCCGGAGAAGTACGACTCGAAGGGGTCGCCCTCGCCGGTGCCGACCTGCTGGAGCGCGCCCCGCTCGATCAGCTCGATCATCGGGTCGCCGGCGATCTGGTTGGAGAACCGGGTGCAGCGGGCGCAGAGCACGCAGCGCTCCCGGTCGAGCAGCACCTGCGTGGAGATGGGCACGGGCTTCTCGTACGTCCGCTTCTTGCCCTCGAAGCGGGACTCGGACTGGCCGTGCGACATCGCCTGGTTCTGCAGCGGGCACTCGCCGCCCTTGTCGCAGACCGGGCAGTCCAGCGGGTGGTTGATGAGCAGCAGCTCCATCACCCCGTGCTGGGCCTTCTCCGCGACGGGCGAGGTGAGCTGCGTCTTGACCACCATGCCGTCGGTGCAGGTGATGGTGCAGGACGCCATGGGTTTGCGCTGGCCCTCGACCTCGACGATGCACTGCCGGCAGGCGCCGGCCGGGTCGAGGAGGGGGTGGTCGCAGAAGCGCGGGATCTCGATGCCGAGCTGTTCGGCGGCCCGGATGACCAGGGTGCCCTTGGGCACGCTGATCTCGGCGCCGTCGATCGTGAGCGACACGAGGTCCTCGGGCGGGACGGCGGCCTCTCCTCCGCCGGAGGGAGCGCTGGTGGTCACAGTCATGCGTTCACCTCCGTACGGTGGTCGGCCCAGGCCGTCGACCTGGCCGGGTCGAAGGGGCAGCCGCGGCCCGTGATGTGCTGCTCGTACTCCTCGCGGAAGTACTTGAGCGAGGAGAAGATCGGCGAGGCGGCGCCGTCGCCGAGGGCGCAGAAGGACTTGCCGTTGATGTTGTCGGCGATGTCGTTCAGCTTGTCGAGGTCGGACATCACGCCCTTGCCGGCCTCGATGTCGCGCAGCAACTGCACGAGCCAGTACGTGCCCTCACGGCAGGGGGTGCACTTGCCGCAGGACTCGTGGGCGTAGAACTCGGTCCAGCGGGTGACGGCGCGCACGACGCAGGTCGTCTCGTCGAAGCACTGGAGCGCCTTGGTGCCGAGCATGGAACCCGCGGCGCCCACTCCCTCGTAGTCGAGGGGGACGTCGAGGTGCTCGTCGGTGAACATCGGCGTCGAGGAGCCGCCCGGTGTCCAGAACTTCAGCCGGTGGCCGGGCCGCATGCCGCCGCTCATGTCGAGGAGCTGGCGCAGCGTGATGCCGAGCGGGGCCTCGTACTGGCCGGGACCCGCCACGTGGCCGCTGAGCGAGTACAGCGTGAAGCCCGGGGACTTCTCGCTGCCCATCGACCTGAACCATTCCTTGCCCTTGTTGAGGATCGCGGGAACGGAAGCGATCGACTCGACGTTGTTCACCACAGTCGGGCACGCGTAGAGGCCCGCGACGGCGGGGAAGGGGGGACGGAGCCGCGGTTGACCCCGGCGGCCTTCGAGCGAGTCGAGCAGTGCGGTCTCCTCACCGCAGATGTACGCGCCCGCGCCCGCGTGCACGGTGATGTCGAGGTCGAGTCCGCTGCCCAGGATGTTCTCGCCGAGGAAGCCGGCCGCGTAGGCCTCGCGCACGGCCTCGTGCAACCGCCGGAGTACGGGGACGACTTCACCCCGCAGGTAGATGAAGGCGTGCGACGACCTGATGGCGTAGCACGCGATGATCATGCCCTCGATGAGGCTGTGCGGGTTCGCGAAGAGGAGCGGGATGTCCTTGCAGGTCCCGGGCTCCGATTCGTCGGCGTTGACAACAAGATAGTGAGGCTTGCCGTCACCCTGGGGGATGAACTGCCATTTCATCCCCGTCGGGAAACCGGCGCCGCCGCGTCCACGCAGACCGGACTCCTTGACGTACGCGATCAGGTCGTCCGGCGCCATCGCCAGGGCCTTGCGGAGCCCCTCGTACCCTTCGTGCCTCCGGTAGACGTCCAGAGTCCAGGACTCGTCCTCGTCCCAGAAGGCCGACAGCACGGGTGCGAGCAGCTTCTCCGGGCTGCTGCCCTTGATCTCGGCGGCCACGGTCATCACTCACCCTCCTCGGCGGTAGGCCCTGCCGGGTTGGCGGGGTCGGACGCCGACGTGTCCTGCGGCGCGTCGTGCGAGCTGAGGTGTTCCGTCGGTGACGGCTCGTGCACGTCCCGGTCCGGCGCGGCGTCGTGCGGCCCGCCGTCCCGCGGGTGCACCACGCGCGCGGCGGACGTCTCACCCTTGGCCAGCCTCAGGCCGGCCAGGGAGGCGGGGCCCGCGCTGCCGCCGGCCGCGACGGCGCCGTCCCGCTCGTCGGGGAAGCCCGCCAGGATCCGGGCGGTCTCCTTGAAGGTGCACAGCGGCGCCCCGCGCGTGGGCGTCACCTGCCGTCCCGCGCGCAGGTCGTCGACGAGGGCACGGGCACTGGCCGGGGTCTGGTCGTCGAAGAACTCCCAGTTGACCATCACGACCGGTGCGAAGTCGCAGGCCGCGTTGCACTCGATGTGCTCCAGGGTGACCTTGCCGTCCTCGGTGGTCTCGCCGTTGCCGACGCCCAGGTGCTCCTGGAGGGACTCGAAGATGGCGTCGCCGCCCATGACCGCGCACAGCGTGTTGGTGCAGACGCCGACCTGGTAGTCGCCGCTCGGCCGGCGCCGGTACATGGAGTAGAAGGTGGCGACCGCGGTGACCTCGGCGGTGGTGAGGCCCAGCACGTCCGCGCAGAACCGCATGCCGGTGCGCGTGACGTACCCCTCCTCCGCCTGCACGAGGTGCAGCAGCGGCAGGAGGGCGGACCGGGAGTCCGGGTAGCGCGCGACGACCTCGCGCGCGTCGGTCTCCAGCCGGGCCCGGACGTCGTCCGGGTAGGCGGGCGCGGGCAGCTCCGGCATGCCCAGGCTCACGCCCCGCTCCGAAGAAGAGGTGGTCACCGGTCGACGCCTCCCATCACGGGGTCGATGGAGGCCACCGCGACGATGACGTCGGCGACCTGGCCGCCCTCGCACATCGCCGCCATGGCCTGAAGGTTGGTGAAGGACGGGTCGCGGAAGTGGACCCGGAAGGGGCGGGTGCCGCCGTCGGAGACGACGTGCACCCCCAGCTCGCCCTTGGGCGACTCGACCGCCGCGTACGCCTGCCCCGGCGGCACCCGGAAGCCCTCGGTGACCAGCTTGAAGTGGTGGATCAGGGCCTCCATGGAGGTGCCCATGATCTTCTTGATGTGGTCGAGGGAGTTGCCGAGTCCGTCCGGTCCCAGGGCGAGCTGGGCGGGCCAGGCGATCTTCTTGTCGGCGACCATGACCGGTCCCGGCTCCAGCCGGTCCAGGCACTGCTCGACGATCCTGAGCGACTGGCGCATCTCCTCCAGCCGGATCAGGAAGCGGCCGTAGGAGTCGCAGGTGTCGGCGGTCGGGACGTCGAAGTCGTACGTCTCGTAGCCGCAGTACGGCTGGCTCTTGCGCAGGTCGTGCGGCAGGCCGGTGGACCTGAGCACCGGGCCGGTGGCGCCGAGGGCCATGCAGCCGGCCAGGTCGAGGTAGCCGACGTCCTGCATGCGGCCCTTGAAGATGGGGTTCCCGGTGGCGAGCTTGTCGTACTCCGGGAGGTTCTTCTTCATCTTCTTCACCAGCTCGCGCATCTGGTCCACCGCGCCGGGCGGCAGGTCCTGGGCGAGCCCGCCGGGGCGGATGTACGCGTGGTTCATCCGGAGGCCGGTGATCAGCTCGAAGACGTCGAGAACCAGTTCACGATCGCGGAAGCCGTAGATCATGATCGTGGTGGCGCCCAGCTCCATGCCGCCGGTGGCGATGCACACCAGGTGGGAGGAGAGCCGGTTCAGCTCCATCAGCAGGACGCGGATGATCGTGGCCCGGTCCGGGATCTGGTCCTCGATGCCGAGCAGCTTCTCGACGCCCAGGCAGTACGCCGTCTCGTTGAAGAACGGCGTCAGGTAGTCCATGCGCGTCACGAAGGTGGTGCCCTGTGTCCAGGTCCGGTACTCGAGGTTCTTCTCGATGCCGGTGTGCAGGTAGCCGATGCCGCAGCGGGCCTCGCTGACCGTCTCGCCGTCGATCTCCAGGATCAGGCGGAGCACGCCGTGCGTGGACGGGTGCTGCGGACCCATGTTGACGACGATGCGCTCGTCGTCGGCGCGGGCGGCGGACTGGACGACCTCGTCCCAGTCACCGCCGGTGACCGTGTAGACGGTGCCCTCGGTGGTCTCCCTGGGGGAGGCGTGTGAAGTGCTCACGAGTACGACCTCCGCTGGTCCGGAGCCGGGATCTGGGCGCCCTTGTACTCGACGGGGATGCCGCCGAGGGGATAGTCCTTGCGCTGCGGAAAGCCCTGCCAGTCGTCCGGCATCATGATCCGCGTCAGAGCGGGGTGATCGTCGAAGACGATGCCGAAGAAGTCGTAGGCCTCCCGCTCGTGCCAGTCGTTCGTCGGATAGACGGTGACCAGCGACGGGATGTGCGGGTCGGCGTCGGGGGCGCTGACTTCGAGGCGGATCAGCCGGTTGTGGGTGATCGAGCGCAGGTGGTACACGGCGTGCAGCTCGCGCCCCTTGTCGTGCGGGTAGTGCACGCCGCTGACGCCGGTGCACAGCTCGAAGCGCAGGGCCGGGTCGTCGCGCAGGGTGCGGGCGACGCGGACCAGGTGCTCGCGCTCGATGTGGAAGGTCAGCTCGTCGCGGTCGACGACCGTCTTCTCGATGGCGTTGCCGGGCAGGAGTCCCTGCTCCTCCAGCGCGCCCTCGAGTTCGTCGGCGACCTCGTCGAACCAGCCGCCGTAGGGCCTGCTCGCCGGTCCGGGGAGGCGGACGGAGCGGACCAGGCCGCCGTAGCCGGAGGTGTCGCCGCCGTTGTTGGCGCCGAACATGCCGCGCTGGACGCGGATCTCCTCGCCGCCCTGGCCGCGCTGGCCCGGCAGGTTCTCCGCGGAGAGGTCCTTCTCGGGGTTCACCCCGTTCGCGTCACCCGGGGTGTCGTTGGCGTCGCTCACCGCAGCAGCCCCTTCATCTCGATCGTCGGCAGGGCCTTGAGCGCCGCTTCCTCCGCCTCGCGGGCCGCTTCCTCCGCGTTGACCCCGAGCTTGGAGCTCTGGATCTTCTGGTGGAGCTTGAGGATGGCGTCCATCAGCATCTCCGGCCGCGGCGGGCAGCCGGGGAGATAGATGTCGACCGGGACGATGTGGTCGACGCCCTGGACGATGGCGTAGTTGTTGAACATGCCGCCCGAGGAGGCGCAGACCCCCATGGAGATCACCCATTTCGGGTTCGGCATCTGGTCGTAGACCTGCCGCAGCACCGGCGCCATCTTCTGGCTGACCCGGCCCGCGACGATCATCAGGTCCGCCTGCCGCGGCGAGCCGCGGAAGACCTCCATGCCGAAGCGCGCCAGGTCGTAGCGGCCGGCGCCGGTGGTCATCATCTCGATGGCACAGCAGGCGAGGCCGAACGTGGCGGGGAAGACGGACGACTTGCGCACCCAGCCCGCGGCCTGCTCGACGGTGGTCAGCAGGAAGCCGCTCGGCAGTTTTTCTTCGAGTCCCATGTCAAAGGCCCCTCAGTCCCATTCCAGGCCGCCGCGCCGCCATACGTACGCGTACGCGACGAAGACGGTGAGCACGAAGAGCAGCATCTCCACGAGCCCGAAAATCCCCAGGGCGTCGAAGGTGACGGCCCAGGGGTAGAGGAAGACGATCTCGATATCGAAGATGATGAAGAGCATCGCCGTCAGGTAGTACTTGATGGGGAAGCGCCCGCCACCGGCCGGCGTGGGGGTCGGCTCGATGCCGCACTCGTAGGCCTCGAGCTTCGCCCGGTTGTACCGCTTCGGACCGATCAGCGTGGCCATGACCACGGAGAAGATCGCAAAGCCTGCCCCGAGGGCTCCCAGTACGAGGATGGGCGCATACGCGTTCACCGCTCCTCGCTCCTCTCAGTCGGCACTGACTGCTGGCGGTTGCACTGGACTCACAGCCGCCCCAACAGCCCCACGAGCCCCGCTCGTCCCGGCGAAGATCGCGAACATGTGAAGCAGGTCACAAGCCCAACTGCCTCGCATCCTATGCCCGCCGCTCTGTGATCTGCGACACGGGGTATTGCACAAGCTTTGTGATCTCCACCACCTGACGAACGATCATGAAGTCGGATGAGCGGTGATCTTCACACAAGAAGCGTTCAGCTGATCACCAGAGGTGACATTTTCGATCGTCGCCGCTGGCCAGAGAGGGTCACCGAGGGGCGTCTCCATATCAAGATGCTTCCCTTGCATGCAAATTGGCGCTGGGCGGAGTGGCTTGATAGAGGGCGCGTTCACACGTCGGAGGGAGGGGCGGGGTGCGATGTGGACACGTGCACGCGTTCACGAGCGCCCGGGCGCGCCGAGACGCAGGCGCCGGGGTAACCGTTCCGTGACCTGTGCCACATTCATGAGAGGTCCATGAGAACCGGGGTTGGCCAACTGAGCCAACCAGTGGTAAGTGCGGGGCAATTCGGGCGTAATGATCAAAGACCGTGATCACAGCCCTGATATGGGCCGTCCGCAATGTCCGTTACGGCGTCAATAAAGAGCGACACGCCCGGCGTTCGGAGGCTCGATTGAACAACTGTGGCGCAGCCCACGTTTCTTGAAGGTATGGAGGAGCTACTGATACCGGTTGTCCCTATGTCCCACACCGCTCACATACGCAGCCACCGGAAGCCCCGCCGCAGCGCGTCGAAAATCGCGATGCGGGCCGGAGTTGCCGGTGGCGTCCTCAGCACCCTGGCAGTCGCCGGTGCGTCGGGGTCGGCCAACGCGGCCGAACCGGTGACGCAGACCCTCGAACTGCCCACCCTGACGGCCGACCTGGCCGCTCAGGTCGCCCAGTCCGCCGACGTCACGCAGCAGGCGGCGTCGAGCTACGAGCTGCGTGCCGAGCGTGACGCGGCTGCCGCCAAGGCCGCCAAGCAGGCCAAGGCCGACCTCGCCGACGCCAAGAAGAAGGCCGCGGAGGCCAAGAAGAAGGCCGAGGAGGCCGAGCGCAAGGAGGCCGCCGAGCGCGCCGCCCGCAGCGCCGAGCGCACCACCCTCAGCGCCTCCGCGGACACCGGCACCTCCGGCAGCTCGGACAGCGGCACCAGCACGTCCACCGCCACCGGTTCGGCCGCCGCGGTCGTCGCCTTCGCGCAGGCGCAGGTCGGCAAGGCGTATGTCTCCGGCGCCACCGGCCCGTCCGCCTACGACTGCTCCGGTCTCGTGCAGGCCGCCTTCAAGCAGGTCGGCATCAGCCTCCCCCGGGTCTCCCAGGACCAGTCGACCGCCGGCACCCAGGTCGGCCTCGGCAACCTCCAGCCGGGCGACATCCTGTACTGGGGTGGCGCGGGCAGCGCATACCACGTGGGCATCTACGTCGGCGACGGCATGTTCGTCGGCGCGCAGAACTCCTCCACGGGCGTCGTCAAGCAGACGCTCGACTACGACCCGCCGAGCGGCGCGGTCCGCGTGCTGTAGCACTCGGGCGCATCCGTAGGAAGGGCCGCAGCCGCTCGGGGGCTGCGGCCCTTCGCCACGTCCCGACGCCCCTCACGTCCCTCTCGGCGCCCGCCGCCACGCGCCGGCTCGCCACCGCGCACCCGCGCCCCGTCGCCCCGTCGCACCCCTCAGCGCCCCGTCGCCTTTCTGCGACCCGCGTCGGGGGCGCGGGAGAGCGACAGGGTGCCCAGAGGGCGGGGAGGCGCCGTGGGGCGGCGAGAGTGCCCCGCGACGTCCCGCACGCCCCCCGGCCACTCACTCCCCCTCTGCCCACGCACCGCGTGCCATCGTCCCCCCTCCCGGATCACGCGCGGCCCGCCGCGCCTCCTGGCATGCTCGGGCGCGGGCCGGCGCTTCCGTCGGTCCGTTCACGAGCCGGAGGAGAGAACGTCATGCCGAGTGTGTTCGTACAGGGGCGGCCCGCCGCCGCGTATCCGCCGCTCGCGCCCGAGGCCCGGCGCGGGTCGGTGCGGCGCGTGACGGAGGTCGGTGAGGAGGTGCTGCACAAGCCCTGCCGGGACGTCACCGAGTTCGGTCCCGACCTGGCCGCGCTCATCGACGACATGTTCCGCACGATGTACGTCGCCGAAGGGGCGGGGCTGGCGGCCAATCAGGTCGGGGTCGCACTGCGGCTGTTCGTCTACGACTGCCCGGACGACGACGGTGTCCGACATGTCGGACACATCGTGAACCCGGTCCTGCAGCCCCTGGACCCGGCCGACCGGCGGCTGCTGGACGAGGGCGAGGGGTGCCTGTCGGTGCCGGGCGCCGTCAGGGCCGTACCGCGGCCCGACCGGGCCGTCGTACGGGGCCTGGACAAGGACGGGCAGCCGCTGCTCGTCGAGGGCACCGGCTACTTCGCGCGCTGCCTCGCCCACGAGACCGACCACGTGAACGGGCAGGTATACCTGGACCGGCTCTCCGCGCGGGAGCGGAAGGCCGCGCTGCGGCAGTCGGCGGACCGGCGCCCGCGGAGGTCTTCGCGCGCCGGGACGCCAACGCCCGCGCCCTCGACGAGGGGCCCGAGGGCTGATCACGCCTTGGGCGCGACCTTGCTCAGTCCGTTGATGATGCGGTCCATCGCGTCGCCGCCCGTCGGGTCCGTCAGGTTGGCGAGCATCTTGAGGGTGAACTTCATCAGGACGGGGTGGGTGAGGCCGCGCTGGGCCGCGATCTGCATGACCTTCGGGTTGCCGATGAGCTTCACGAAGGCGCGGCCCAGCGTGTAGTAGCCGCCGTAGGTGTCCTTCAGGACGCGCGGGTAGCGCTGGAGGGCGATCTCCCGCTGGGCCGGCGTGGCCCGCGCGTGCGCCTGCACGATGACGTCGGCGGCGATCTGGGCGGACTCCATGGCGTAGGCGATGCCCTCGCCGTTGAAGGGGTTCACCAGGCCGCCGGCGTCGCCGACCAGGAGCAGGCCCTTGGTGTAGTGGGGCTGCCGGTTGAAGGCCATGGGCAGGGCGGCGCCGCGGATCGGGCCGGTCATGTTGTCCGGGGTGTAGCCCCAGTCCTCGGGCATGGACGCGCACCAGGCCTTGAGGATCTCTCGCCAGTCGAGGTCCTTGAAGGAGGCGGAGGTGTTCAGCACGCCCAGGCCGACGTTGGAGGTGCCGTCGCCCATGCCGAAGATCCAGCCGTAGCCCGGCAGCAGACGGTCCTGGGGGCCGCGGCGGTCCCACAGTTCCAGCCAGGACTCCAGGTAGTCGTCGTCGTGGCGGGGCGAGGTGAAGTACGTGCGGACCGCGACGCCCATCGGGCGGTCCTCGCGGCGGTGCAGGCCCATCGCCAGGGACAGCCGCGTCGAGTTGCCGTCGGCGGCCACGACCAGCGGCGCGTGGAAGGTGACCTCGCGCTTGTCCTCGCCCAGCTTGGCGTGCACGCCGGTGATGCGGCCGGTGCGGTCGTCGACGACGGGGGCGCCGACGTTGCAGCGCTCGTACAGGCGGGCGCCGGCCTTCTGGGCCTGCCGGGCGAGCTGCTCGTCGAAGTCGTCGCGCTTGCGGACGAGTCCGTAGTCCGGGAAGGAGGCCAGATCCGGCCAGTCCAGCTGGAGGCGGGAGCCGCCGCCGATGATGCGCAGGCCCTTGTTGCGCAGCCAGCCGGCCTCCTCGGAGATGTCGATGCCCATGGCGACGAGCTGCTTGACCGCGCGCGGGGTCAGTCCGTCGCCGCAGACCTTCTCCCGGGGGAAGGCGGTCTTCTCCAGCAGGAGGACGTCGAGCCCAGCCTTGGCCAGGTGGTACGCGGCCGTGGAGCCGGCTGGCCCCGCGCCCACGACGATCACATCGGCGGTGTTTTCGGAGAGGGGCTCGGTCACGGCGGGATCTCCCCAGAGTTCGAAATCTGCGTGCCGACGGGCACTGGACATGGGCAGTCTATTCAGCGTCACCGATCACCCGGCTGAAGGGCTGCCCAGTGAACCGAGCTGTGCCCGTTGTACGGTTGCGCGTCCCCACCGACGAGGACGCCGTCGCCTGGCACCGGATCTTCGCCGATCCGGACGTCATGGAGTTCCACGGCGGCCGGGCGGCGGAACTGTCCGTCTACGAGGAGCTGACCGCGCGCCAGCGCCGGCACGACGCCGAGCACGGCTTCTGCCTGTGGTCCATGGTGGACGAGTCCGGGCAGGTCATAGGCTTCACCGGCGCCCAGCCGTGGCCGGGCGACTGGGGGCCCAAGGGCGAGATCGAGATCGGCTGGCGGCTCGGGCGGGCGCACTGGGGCAAGGGGTACGTCACGGAGGCGGCCCGCCAGACGCTGGAGCGGGTGCGCGGGGCGGGCGTGGCGGAGGTGGTCGCGATGGTCAACGCGCGCAACGCCCGGTCCATCGCGGTCACGGAACGGCTGGGCATGCGGCTCGCCGAGGTCTTCACCATCCCCGGCTCCGACAGGAAGGGCCACTGCTACCGCCTCCCCCTCCACGGAGCGTGACTCAGTGTAATCGACTGTCACAGAAAGCCACTTGGTGCTTCCGGGCGGTACGCGGCGGAGCTACGCTGCCGGGTACCGCTGGGGGTGACGTCCGTGCGCCTGGTACCCGAGAAGCCCGATGTCCACGTACCGCGCCTGGTCGGCCTGATGGCCGTGGACGCGCGGGAGACGGCACGCGTGCGGGGCCTGTCCCTGTACGCGTCGGACCGGCCCGATGTGCGACTCGCCGTCGTCGACCACGTCGTACGCCAGTTTCCGCAGCCCGGGGCGCGGGTGCCGCGGGAGTCGACGGTGTACGTGTGGTTCGACTTCGGGGAGGGCGAGGGCGGCGGGGGCATCCGCGAGCCGCGGGTGCCGCGGCCGCCGCCGGGCGGGCTCCGGCGGGAGCTGGCCGAGCCGGACGCCGAACCGGGCGAACCGGGCGGGACACCGCCCGGCCCCGCGCCCTACTGCGCGGCGCTCAGCTCGCCTTGAAGCCCCGGTGCAGCGCCACCACGCCGCCCGTCAGGTTCCGCCACGCCACCTTCGACCAGCCCGCCTCGCCCAGCCGCCGGGCGAGCGCCGGCTGGTCGGGCCAGGCGCGGATCGACTCGGCGAGGTAGACGTACGCGTCCGGGTTGGACGACACCGCGCGGGCCACCGGCGGCAGGGCGCGCATCAGGTACTCGGTGTAGACGGTCCGGAACGGCGTCCACGTCGGGTGCGAGAACTCGCAGATGACGACCCGGCCGCCGGGCCGCGTCACCCGGTACATCTCGCGCAGCGCCGCGTCCGTGTCCTGCACGTTGCGCAGCCCGAAGGAGATGGTGACGGCGTCGAAGACGTCGTCGGCGAACGGCAGCCGCGTCGCGTCGCCCGCGGTGAACGGCAGCCACGAGTGCCGGTCCTTGCCCACCTGGAGCATGCCGAGGGAGAAGTCGCAGGGGACGACGTACGCGCCGGTGCGGGCGAAGGGCAGCGACGAGGTCGCCGTACCGGCCGCGAGGTCGAGGACCTTCTGCGCCGGGCGGGCGTCGACGGCGTCGGCGACCTCCTTGCGCCACGCCCGGTCCTGGCCGAGCGACAGCACGGCGTTCGTCAGGTCGTACCGTCGCGCGACGTGGTCGAACATCGAGGCGACTTCGTGCGGCTGCTTGTTCAGGCTGGCTCGGGTCACCGGGCCATTGTCGCAGGCGGCCCCGGCCGACTACGCGCGCCGGTACACCAGACGACCGCCCACGACGGTCGCCACGCACGTCGAGGCGCCCTCCCGCACGAGCGCGGCCCGGTCGGGCACGTCGAACACCGCGAACCGCGCGGGCTTCCCGGCGCCGAGGCCCGGCAGCAGCACGAGGGGCACCGGGGAGAAGGCGGCGGGCCCGGGCAGCGTGGCCGGCCGCCCCGCCAAGGCGAGTCCCGGCCTGCGCACCGCGTCCAGGGCCGCGCGCTCGCGCAGTTCACCGGCGACCGCGACCGTGCCGTGCGCCAGCATGCGCTGCACACCGCGGCGTGCGCTGGCGCCCCGCGCGGACGGGGAGCTGTCCAGCAGGGCCCGCGCGCGCTCCCCGAAGAGCGGCTCGATGCCGAGCCGGTCCGCCTCGCGCGGGTCGGGGTGGTACGCCTGCTCCAGCAGCTCCGGACCGTACGGGTTGAGCAGGCCGGGCGTCAGGATGCCGGGCCACCTCCGCAGCCGCGCGCCCGGGTGGGCGGCGGCCAGCTCCTCGTACGGGCCGACGGCGGCGAGCTGCGCGCCGTCGACCAGGACGGCCGCCTCGGGCGAGGCCTCGGCGACGTGGATCGTCGTGGGCACGGTGACCTCAGTTGGGCGCGAGCAGCTTCAGTTCGGGGTGGGCGGTGCCGCCCTCGATGGCCGTGGACGAGATGTGGGAGACCACGCGCTCGTCGACGGGGTCGTTGGCCGGGTCGTCGTGCACGACCAGGTGCTCGTAGGTCGTGGCGCGCTGCGCGGGGACGCGTCCGGCCTTGCGGATCAGGTCGATGATCTCCAGCCGGTTGGAGCGGTGCTTGGCGCCGGCCGACGACACCACGTTCTCCTCCAGCATGATCGACCCGAGGTCGTCGGCGCCGTAGTGCAGGGAGAGCTGGCCGACCTCCTTGCCGGTGGTCAGCCACGAGCCCTGGATGTGGGCGACGTTGTCCATGAAGAGGCGGGCGATGGCGATCATCCGCAGGTACTCGAAGAGCGTGGCCTGCGTGCGGCCCTTCAGGTGGTTGTTCTCGGGCTGGTAGGTGTACGGGATGAAGGCGCGGAAGCCGCCGGTGCGGTCCTGCACGTCCCGGATCATGCGCAGGTGCTCGATGCGCTCGGCGTTGGTCTCGCCGGTGCCCATCAGCATGGTGGACGTCGACTCCACGCCGAGGCCGTGCGCGATCTCCATGATCTCCAGCCAGCGCTCGCCGGACTCCTTGAGCGGCGCGATCGCCTTGCGGGGGCGCTCGGGGAGCAGTTCGGCACCGGCGCCGGCGAAGGAGTCGAGACCGGCGGTGTGGATGCGCTGGATCGCCTCCTCCACGGAGACCTTCGAGATCCGCGCCATGTGCTCGACCTCGCTCGCCCCCAGGCTGTGGATGACGAGCTGCGGGAACTCCGCCTTGATGGCCGCGAAGTGCTTCTCGTAGTACTCCACGCCGTAGTCCGGGTGGTGGCCGCCCTGGAACATGATCTGCGTGCCGCCCAGCTCGACGGTCTCCGCGCAGCGGCGCAGGATGTCGTCGAGGTCGCGGCTCCAGCCCTTCTTGGTGTCCTTGGGGGCCGCGTAGAAGGCGCAGAACTTGCACGCCGTGACGCACACGTTCGTGTAGTTGATGTTGCGCTCGATGATGTACGTGGCGATGTGCTCGGTACCGGCGTACCTGCGCCTGCGTACGGCGTCGGCGGCGGCGCCCAGCGCGTGCAGCGGGGCGTCGCGGTAGAGGTCGAGCGCCTCTTCGGGGGTGATCCGCCCACCGGCGGCGGCGCGGTCGAGGATGGGCTGAAGGTCGGCCTTCTCGGTCACCGGCGTCCCTTTCGCAAGGTTCGTAAGGGTTGTGGACGGACCTGCCCAGCGTACGCCAGGGTCTTCGGGCGTCCGCGCTCAGGCCGCGTAGGCCCCGGCCAGTACGCCGAGGAAGGCGCCCGCGATCAGGAACGGACCGAACGGGATCGCCGTCTTGCGGCCCGCGCGGCGTGCGACGAGGAGGGCGCCGCCGTAGAACGCGCCGAGCAGGAACCCGGCGAAGGTGCCCAGCATCAGCGTGGGCCAGCCGTACCAGCCGAGGACGGCGCCCGCGGTGAGGGCCAGCTTCACGTCGCCGAAGCCCATGCCGGCCGGGTTGATGAGGAACAGGACGAGGTAGCCGGCGCCGAGCGCGAGGGCGCCCAGCAGGGCGGTCGTCCACTCCCCCGCGTGCTCGGGCACCAGCGCGGCGAGGCCCAGGAGGGCGACGGCGGCGACGGCCAGCGGCAGGGTGAGGGGGTCGGGCAGCCGCCGTACCCGGAGGTCGACGACGGCCAGCAGCACGCCGGGCGGCGCGAGCAGCAGCCAGACGGCCAGCTCGGGCCGGGTGCCGGTGGCGGCGGCGAGGGCGGCGCAGACGAGCGCGGTGACGAGGGCGAGGGGCACGGCGCGGTGGCCGTAGGACGGCTCGTCGGCCGGGCACTGACCGCACCGGGCCCGCCCCAGCCAGCCGCGCACCGGATGCTCCTGCGGGCACCGCTCGCGCCATGCTTCCCCCGACGGGGCGGAGAAGCGGTAGGCGGCCCGCGGCAGCAGCGCGCCCGTCGCCGCGCCCCAGAGCGCGGCGACGAGGACGGCCAGGAGGTAGGGGTCCATACCGATGTCCGTCCGGAGCACGCCGGTCGCCCGGGTCAGCCCGCTGCCGCGACGCCGTCGCGCCAGGTCGGCAGCAGTTCGTCGAGCAGCGCCTCGGTGCGCGGCGGCAGACCGCGCGCCCCGCTGCGGCCGATCAGGTCGGCGGCGAGGGCGCGCAGGCGGTCGGCGTCCTCGGTGGCGTGCGTGGCGCGCAGCAGCTCGTGCCACAGGCGCTCGTCGGCCGGGGCGGTGCGCAGCGCGGCGTTCAGCGCCTCGATGGCCTTCTCCGCGCGGCCGCGCTCCAGGTGGAACTCGGAGAGCGCGAGCCCGGTGTCCGCGACCAGCAGCGGCAGCTGGGCGTCGATGATCTCGTGGGTCAGCCAGCGGTAGCGGCCCTCGGGACGGTCGGCGAGCAGCGGCCCGCGCACCAGCACCAGCGCGTCGGTGAGCAGCCGGCCGCGCACCTGGCGGCTGTCGACACCGCGGCCCTGCGTGGCCTCGTAGTAGAGGGAGCGCAGGACGTCGAGGTCGGAGACGACGGACTTGGCGAGGGTGAGCCGCCCGGTGGCGTCGGTGCCGAGCCTCGGCGTGCCGTCGGGGTCGGTGCCCAGCCAGTCCCGCAGCCGCTCCAGGAGCGCGTCGCGCACGTCCTCCGTCACACCGCGCGGCCAGAGCGCGGAGGCCAGCACGCGCGGGTGGACGCCCTCGCGGTGCAGCAGGAGCAGCGCCAGCGCCTCGTGGAGCTGGGCGCTGCGGTCGCCGTCGGGGGCGTCGAGGCCGATGATCTCGTACGACCCGACGAGGCGCGCGTACACCGCGGGCCGCCCCTGCTCGCTGATGTCGACGAGGAACGGCGGGGTGTTGGCCGGCCCGCCGGGCCCGCGCTCGGGGTCGGCGTCGGTGAACAGCTCGACCACGGCCCGCTGCTGCGCGACCGGCAGCAACTGCGCCTCCAGCTCGAGCCCGAGGAGCGGGGCGAGCAGCTTCCCGTCCCCGGTGATCTCCATCTCCCAGGCGGCGCCGGGCAGGTCGGTGCCCTCGGTGCCGACGAGGTAGCCGATGCCGAGGCGGCCGGCGTCGGCGGCGAGTTCGGCGAGCCGCAGGGCGTCCTCGTCGGACGGCTGCGCGGCGAGCAGGACGAGGTGCGGCGCCCAACGCGTGTGCTGGGCGGGCCCGGTACGGCCGGTGAGTACGGAGTCGTGCCCGGCGGCGCCGAGCGCGCCGCGCCGCTGCCGGGTCTCGGCGGACATGGTCTCGAAGAGGTCCTCGAAGCCGTCGAGGTGCCGTATCCGGTTGGGCGCGAGCGGGGTGAGGTCGTCCCCGAACCCGACCAGCGTGATGGTCATGCGGTCCGACCAGCCGTTGGTGGCCAGCTCGGCGGCGACCGACGCGAACACGGCGGCCCGGTCGGCCTCGGCGCCGCTCAGCGAGACGAGGCCGGGCACGGCCTCCAGGTTGAGCAGCAGCCGGGAGTCGTCCATGGTGCCGAGGCTGACGAGACCCGGGTACGGGGCCGCCGTCTCGGCGTCCTCGTACCGCTCGGCGTCGGCGCGGGCCAGCATCCAGAAGGTCTGGTCCTGCCCGACCTGCCAGGGCGCCGGCGGCTTCCCGGCCGGCTGGGCCAGCTGCAGGTGGAGGTCGCCGTTGCCGCCCATCCAGGCCGCGTAGACGACCGGCAGGGGTCGGGACTCGGCGGCGAGGGATGCGGCCAGCCCGCGCAGCGAACGGTCCAGCAGGCGTACGCCGTCGGGGTCGGCGCCGACCAGCAGCGCGTCCTGCGCGTCCTGCGCGTCGCCGGTCGGGGTGGGCGGCTCCATGCCGCGCCGTCCGCCGACGGCTCCGAGCGCCGAGTGCCACAGCGCCTGCCGGCGCCGGCGGCCGAGGGCGCCGAGCAGACCGGCGGCGAGCAGCGGGGCGGCGAGCAGGGCCTCGGGGAGCCCGAAGGAGCGCCCGGACTCCTCGGCGGCGGGGGTGGCG
>NZ_QHJH01000068.1 GCF_003947455.1 Streptomyces sp. WAC 04229
AGAGCAGCCCGCGGGCGGCAGAAGTTGATAAAAAGGACCAGCCGACGCGCACCCCCCCCGCCCCCGAATAGCGGGCCCCCCCGGCGCCCCCCCCCACCCCCCCCCGCCGGTACTTGTCGCTCTCCGCGCCCGGCACCGGGAGCAGCCGGGCCACGTCCCCGTGCTGCAGGGCCTCCAGCTCGGCCGCCTCACCCGGCAGCGGCAGCCCGATGTCCACCAGCCGCACCGAACCGGCGTACTCCCGCGCCGGATCCACCAGCAGACCCGGCTTGTGCGCCCCGAAGGTGACCGTCAGGTCGGCGCGGACCGCGGCCCCCCGCACCTCCCCGGTGTCCGCGTCGACCCCGCTCGGCAGGTCGACGGCGACCACGGCGGCCCGGGACCGCGCGGCCGCGTCCGCGAGCGGTACCGCCTCCTCCCGCAACCCGCCCTTGCCGCCGATCCCGACGATCCCGTCGACGACCAGGTCGGCCCGCGTGACCAGCTCCACGGCCGGCCCGGCGCCGGTCTGAGGCCCGCCCGCCACCGTCCGGCCACCCGCCCGGCGCAACGCGGCCAGCCCCGGTCCGTGCGCGCGGTCCGGCGCCAGCAGCACCGCCGTCACCCCGGCCCCCCGCCGGGCCAGCCGGGCCCCGGCGTACAGGGCGTCACCGCCGTTGTCCCCGCTGCCGACCAGCAGCACCACCCGGCTGCCGTAGACCCGGCCCGCCACCCGTCCGAGCACCTCGGCGCAGGCGGCGGCGAGCCCGGCGGCGGCCCGTTGCATCAACGCCCCCTCCGGCAGCCGTGCCATCTCCTGGCGTTCCGCCGTCCTGACCGTCTCCACGCTGTACGCAGTCCGCATGCCGTCGAGTCTTCCCCGTACACCCGGAACACGCACGAGCCCGGCGCCCGCGATGTGCGGGACAGTTGTCCCATGGGCGACGAGGAGACGGCACAGGTCATGACCTCTCTGGGGGCCAGACTGCGGGCGATCCGGCGGGCCCGCGGGCTCAGCCTGGCGCAGCTCGCCGCGGCCACCGGCGTCTCCGTGAGCACGCTGTCCCGGCTGGAGTCGGGGCGCCGGGAGCCCGGACTGCGGCACCTGCTGCCGCTGGCCAGGGCCCACCGCCTGCCCCTGGACGAACTGGTCGGCTCCAGCACCGGCGACCCCCGCGTCCATCCCCGGCCCTTCACCCGGCACGGCCAGACCTGGGTCCCGCTCACCCGGAACCCGAACGACGGGCTGCACGCCTACAAGCAGATCCTCCCCGCCCCTGCCGTCCCGCGGACCCCCGGGAGCCCGCGCCCCGAACAGGGGTCCCACGAGGGCCACGAGTGGCTCTACGTCCTCTCCGGCCGCCTGCTCCTCGCCCTCGGCGACCACGACCTCGTCCTGACGGCCGGCGAGACCGCGGAGTTCGACACCCGCGTCCCGCACGGCATCGCCAACGCGGGTGACCGGCCGGTCGAGTGGATCGCCCTGTACGGCGCCCAGGGCGAGCGCATGCACATCCGGGTCCGGCCGGCCGGGGGCCGGGCCTAGGAACCCTTGACGGCACCTGGAGATCCTTGGAGAAGGCGCTACCCCTCCGCGATCACCACCGCCGAGGCCACCCCCGCGTCGTGGCTGAGCGACAGGTGCCACGACGCCACCCCCAGCTCCGCCGCCCGCGCCGCGACCGTCCCCGTCACCCGCAGCCGCGGCCGGCCGCTGTCCTCGACGTACACCTCGGCGTCCGTCCAGAGCAGGCCGGCCGGCGCGCCCAGCGCCTTGGCCAGTGCCTCCTTCGCCGCGAAGCGGGCGGCGAGCGAGGCGACGCCCCGGCGCTCCCCGCTCGGCAGCCGCAACTCGCTCTCCAGGAAGAGCCGCCCCGCCAGGGCCGGTGTGCGCTCCAGCGACGCCCCGAACCGCTCGACCTCGGCCACGTCGATCCCGACCCCGATGATGCTCATGCCGGGCACCCTAACCACTGCCGGCCCGCCGTCCGGCGGTGACGCCGGGCACACGGCGACGGCCGGGGGCTCTGAGAGACTGTGGGCACGATGAGTGAGACAGCTGCTCGGCGGGACGCGGTACTGCGGGCCCGGGCCGAGATCGACCTGGCCGCCCTGCGGGCCAACGTCCGCGCCCTGCGCGAACGGGCCCCCGGGGCGGCTCTCATGGCCGTCGTCAAGGCCGACGGATACGGCCACGGCGCGGCACCCTGCGCCCGCGCGGCCGTCGAGGCGGGCGCGACCTGGCTGGGCACGGCCACCCCGCAGGAGGCGCTCGCCCTGCGCGCGGAGGCCGGACTGCCGGACGGCGTACGGATCATGTGCTGGCTGTGGACGCCGGGCGGCCCCTGGCGGGAGGCCGTGGAAGCCGGTCTCGACGTCTCCGTCAGCGCCCTGTGGGCCCTGGAAGAGGTCACCGCGGCGGCACGGCTCGCCGGGCGCCCCGCGCTCGTGCAGCTCAAGGCCGACACCGGGCTCGGCCGGGGCGGCTGCCAGCCGGGCGCGGACTGGGCGGAACTGGTCCGTCAGGCCCTGCGAGCCGAGGCCGAGGGCCTGCTCCGGGTCACCGGGCTCTGGTCTCACTTCGCCTGCGCCGACGAGCCCGGGCACCCCTCCATCGCCCCCCAGCTCACCCTCTTCCAGGAGATGACCGCGTACGCCGAACGGCAGGGCGTACGCCCCGACGTGCGGCACATCGCCAACTCGCCGGCCACGCTCACCCTCCCCGAGACCCACTTCGACCTGGTGCGGCCCGGCATCGCGATGTACGGCGTCTCGCCCAGTCCCGAGATCGGCACCCCCGCCGACCTCGGACTGCGGCCCGTGATGACGCTGACCGCCGCGCTGGCCCTGGTCAAGCAGGTGCCCGGCGGCCACGGCGTCAGCTACGGGCACCACTACACGACCCCCGGCGACACCACCCTCGGCCTCGTCCCCCTCGGCTACGCGGACGGCATCCCGCGCCACGCCTCCTCCCTCGGCCCCGTCCTGGTCGACGGCAAGTGGCGCACCGTCGCCGGACGGATCGCGATGGACCAGTTCGTCGTCGACCTCGGCGGCGACCGGCCCGAAGCGGGCGCCGAGGCGGTGCTGTTCGGGCCCGGCGACCGCGGCGAACCCACCGCCGAGGACTGGGCGCAGGCGGCCGGAACCATCGGGTACGAGATCGTCACCCGGATCGGATCCCGCGTGCCGCGCGTCTACTTGAACGAGTGACGCGTCCATAGGGGATGACGCGCCACCCGCACACCGCGTGACGCGCGTTCAGGTGAATCGGCAACCAGTGGGTATCCGCACAGCGGCCCGGCGAAGAGGAGCGGTGTACGTGAGCGAGAGCAACGCGGAGGCCGTCGCGTCGGCCGTCGCCTCCGCCACGGAAGCGGCCACCGAGGCCGCCGCCGGCGGCTGGCGCAGGGCGACCGGCATCGCCGGCGTCGCCATAGGCGTGGTCGCGGCGGGCGCGGCGGCCGGCGTGGCGATAGAGCGGCTGACGGTCGGCCGCGGGATGCGCCAGAAGGCCCGGCTCGCCCTGGACTCGGCGGGGCCGTACGGCGGACTGCGCGGCAACCCCGGCAAGGCGTACGCCGACGACGGCACCGAGCTGTACTACGAGGTCGACGACGTCGAACCGGCTGAGGAGTCCGCGCTGACCCGGCGCAGGCGGCGGCTGTTCGGCCGCAAGGAGCCCGCTGAGGTGACCGTCGTCTTCAGCCACGGCTACTGCCTCAACCAGGACTCCTGGCACTTCCAGCGGGCCGCCCTGAAGGGCGTCGTCCGCACCGTGCACTGGGACCAGCGCAGCCACGGCCGGTCCGCGCGGGGCGTGGCCCAGACGCGGGACGGCCGCCCGGTCACCATCGAGGAGCTGGGCCGGGACCTGAAGGCCGTCATCGACGCCGCCGTGCCCGAGGGGCCGATCGTGCTGGTCGGGCACTCCATGGGCGGCATGACCGTGATGGCCCTGGCCGACGCCTTCCCCGACCTGGTCCGCGAGCGGGTCGTCGGCGTCGCCCTGGTCGGCACCTCCTCCGGCCGCCTCGGCGAGGTCAACTTCGGGCTGCCGGTGGCCGGTGTCAACGCGGTCCGGCGGGTGCTGCCGGGCGTGCTGAAGGCGCTGGGGCAGCGGGCCGAGCTGGTGGAGAAGGGGCGGCGGGCCACGGCGGACCTGTTCGCCGGGATCATCAAGCGGTACTCGTTCGCCAACCGGGACGTCGACCCCGCCGTGGCCCGGTTCGCCGAGCGGATGATCGAGTCGACGCCGATCGACGTGGTCGCCGAGTACTACCCGGCCTTCAACGACCACGACAAGACCGAGGCCCTCGCCCACTTCGCCGGCCTGCCGGTCCTGGTGCTGGCCGGGGTGCGCGACCTGGTGACGCCCAGCGAGCACAGCGAGGCGATCGCGGGACTGCTGCCGGACGCGGAGCTGGTGCTGGTCCCCGACGCGGGGCACCTGGTGATGCTGGAGCACCCGGAGCTGGTCACGGACCGTCTGGCCGACCTGCTCGCCCGCGCGGGCGCAGTGCCGGCAGCGGCTACCGTGGATGGCTATGGAAGCACCAGCAGCAGCGCGGGGCCCGGCTGAGCCGGACCGGCCCGCCCCCGAGACCGAGATCACCGTCACCTCCCCCGAGCAGATGCGGGAACTGGGCCGCAGGCTCGCCAAGCTGCTGCGCGCCGGTGACCTGGTGATGCTCAGCGGGGAGCTGGGAGCGGGCAAGACGACGCTGACCCGGGGGCTCGGCGAGGGCCTGGGAGTGCGCGGCGCCGTCACCTCTCCGACCTTCGTGATCGCCCGTGTACATCCCTCGCTCGGTGACGGCCCGCCGCTCGTCCACGTGGACGCCTACCGGCTGTCCGGCGGCCTGGACGACATGGAGGACCTCGATCTGGACGTCTCCCTGCCCGACTCGGTGATCATCGTGGAGTGGGGCGAGGGCAAGGTCGAGGAGCTGACCGACGACCGGTTGCAGCTGTGGATCCACCGCGCCGTCGGCGACACCACGGACGAGGTGCGGCACGTGACGGTGACCGGCGTCGGCGCGCGCTGGGCCGACGCCGACACGAGCGTGCTCGCCGGCTGAGCGCGGCCCCGGCCGGTCCCTTCGGTGCGCCGCCGGGATGTTCCGACAAGGCGTCGGGAAATATTGCGTTCCGGGTCTTGTGCGTGGTCACATGGTATCCAGCTCGTGGTTAGGCATGCCTAACCACGCCCGCCCCCGACCTTCAGGAGGCGTCCATGTCCCAGACCGAGCCGCAGGCCCGCCGCAGGCCGCAGTCGCCCGCGCTCAGCGGGGTGCCCATGAGTGAACTGCTGGCGTCCTGCGCCGCCGCCGCGGCGGTCTCGACGCCGCCGCGCGCACCCGAACCGGAGGCCCGCGGGCCCGTCCGGGAGCACCGCGAGGCCGCCTGACCCGCCCAGGCTCCGTGCCTCAGGGGACGACGACGACCGGCTGCCCGATCGTCGCGAACCGCCACATCGCGTCGCCGTCCGCGCGCGACTCCCGGATGCCGCCGGTGCGCTCTCCCGGAGCGGGCTTCGCCGTCGAGCCGTCGAGCGCCGCGCTGAACCCGATCACCACGCCCGCGGTGCTGGTGAAGCGCACGACGTGCTCGACCGGGACGCCGTCGGACCCGGTGACCCGGTTGGACCTGGAGGTGACCGCGTAGGTGCCCGGCGCCGGGTCGACCGAGCTGGGCGTGACCCGGAAGGTGCGCCGCACCTCGCCGCCCGCGCCGACCAGCCACACCCGGTCGTCGTCCACCGAGTACACCACCCGTTCACCCTGGCCGGATCCGGTCGGCAGGGCCTCGGGGTGCCTGCGGTCGCGCGGTGCCTTGGAGGCGCCCGGGGCGGGTGTGCTGTCGACCTGGGTCCGGCCGAGGTCGGCGGGGACGCTGGCCGACGCCTGGTGGGCGAGGTAGCCGATGGTCGCGAGGGCGGCCGCGGTGAGGCCGGTGACGAAACCGGCGCTGCTGCTTGCCACGGGCGACCACCTCGTCGTCGTACGTCGTGCCTGTGTTCCCCGGCGACGGTAGCAGTCCGTGACGTGGTGGCCGCGCTGTGCGACACGGGTGGGGACGGGAGCCGCCGACCGGGCGTCCGCCGGGGGGCGCGCGGCGCCGTAGGCTGTTTGCGTGCTCTTGCTCGCTCTGGATACCGCCACGCCCGCCGTGACCGTCGCGCTGCACGACGGTACGGACGTCATCGCCTCGTCGAGCCAGGTGGACGCACGCCGGCACGGTGAGCTGCTGCTGCCCGCCGTCGACCGGGTGCTCGCCGAGGCCGGACTGCGGCTCGACGCCGTCACCGGGGTCGTCGCAGGCATCGGCCCCGGCCCGTACACGGGCCTGCGCGTCGGCCTGATGACCGCTGACACCTTCGGGCTCGCGCTCGGGGTGCCCGTGCACGGCGTGTGCACGCTGGACGGCCTCGCCTACGCCGCCGACCTGGAGGGGCCCTTCGTGGTGGCGACCGACGCCCGCCGCAAGGAGGTCTACTGGGCGCGCTACGCCGACTCCCGCACCCGCCTCACCGACCCGGCCGTCGACCGCCCCGCCGACATCGCCGGGCAGGTGGCCGGAGTCCCGGCCGTCGGCGCGGGCGCGCTGCTGTACCCGGACACCTTCCCGAAGGCGCACGAGCCCGAGCACGTCTCCGCGGCCGCCCTCGCCTGCCTGGCCGCCGAGAAGCTCGCTGCGGGCGAGAAGCTGCCCGAGCCCCGGCCGCTGTACCTGCGCAGGCCCGACGCCCAGGTCCCCAAGAACTACAAGGTGGTCACCCCCAAGTGACCGGAGCGACCGAACCCGTGGCCCCGGCCGTGGACGCCGGGCTGCGCGAGATGCGCTGGTGGGACATCGACCCGGTGCTCCGCCTGGAGCGGGAGCTGTTCCCGGAGGACGCCTGGTCGCGGGGCATGTTCTGGTCCGAGCTGGCCCACGCGCGCGGCCCCGGGGCGACCCGGCGGTACCTGGTCGCCGAGGAGGACGGCCGCCTCGTCGGCTACGCCGGCCTCGTCACCTCCGGGGAGCAGGGCGACGTGCAGACCATCGCCGTCGCCCGCGACCACTGGGGGACCGGCCTCGGCGCGCGGCTGCTGACCGAGCTGCTGCGGGCCGCGACCGCCTTCGAATGCACCGAGGTGCTGCTGGAGTGCCGGGTGGACAACACCCGCGCCCAGCGGCTGTACGAGCGGTTCGGCTTCGAGCCCATCGGCTTCCGGCGCGGCTACTACCAGCCGGGCAACGTGGACGCCCTGGTGATGCGCCTGACCGACCCTTCCACCTCCGTACCGGGAACCGAACGAGGAACCGACAACCATGGCTGACTCACGCGACGAGCCGCTCGTCCTCGGGATCGAGACCTCCTGCGACGAGACCGGCGTCGGTGTCGTGCGCGGCACCACCCTGCTGGCCGACGCCATCGCGTCCAGCGTCGACGAGCACGCCCGCTTCGGCGGCGTCGTCCCCGAAGTGGCGAGCCGCGCCCACCTGGAGGCGATGGTCCCCACCATCGACCGCGCCCTCAAGGAGGCCGGGGTCAGCGCCCGCGACCTCGACGGCATCGCCGTCACCGCCGGTCCCGGCCTGGCCGGCGCCCTGCTGGTCGGCGTCTCGGCGGCCAAGGCGTACGCCTACGCCCTCGGCAAGCCCCTGTACGGCGTCAACCACCTCGCCTCGCACATCTGCGTCGACCAGCTGGAGCACGGCGCGCTGCCCGAGCCGACGATGGCCCTGCTGGTCTCCGGCGGCCACTCCTCGCTGCTGCTCTCGACGGACATCACCTCCGACGTCCGCCCGATGGGCGCCACCATCGACGACGCGGCCGGCGAGGCCTTCGACAAGATCGCCCGGGTGCTGAACCTGGGCTTCCCCGGCGGCCCGGTCATCGACCGGTACGCGCGCGAGGGCGACCCGAACGCGATCGCCTTCCCGCGCGGGCTGACCGGTCCGCGCGACCCGGCCTACGACTTCTCCTTCTCCGGGCTGAAGACGGCCGTGGCCCGCTGGATCGAGGCGAAGCGGGCGGCGGGGGAGGAGGTGCCGGTGCGGGACGTGTCGGCGTCCTTCCAGGAGGCGGTCGTGGACGTGCTGACCCGCAAGGCGGTGCGCGCCTGCAAGGACGAGGGCGTCGACCACCTGATGATCGGCGGTGGCGTCGCCGCCAACTCCCGGTTGCGCGCGCTGGCCCAGGAGCGCTGCGAGGCGGCCGGCATCCGGCTGCGGGTGCCGCGCCCCAAGCTCTGCACGGACAACGGCGCCATGGTGGCCGCCCTCGGCGCCGAGATGGTCGCCCGGGGCCGGGCCGCCTCCGACTGGGACCTGTCCGCGGACTCGTCGCTGCCGGTGACCGACCCGCACGTGCCGGGGACCGGCCAAGGCCACGGCCACTCGCACGACCACGTCCACGAGGTCAGCAAGGAGAACCTGTACTCGTGACCGTCGCCCTGATGTGGGAGGCGCGGGCCGTGCCCGGCCGGGGCGCGGACCTGCTGGCCTGGACCCGCGCCCAGCCGCTCGCCGGCACCCCGCTCCGCCGCGAGACCCTGCGCGCCCCGCAGGACCGGGTCCTGGTCATCACCTGGTGGGACGCCCCGTACGACGCGGAACTGCCGGAACTGCCCGAACCCGACGGGGATCTGGTCACGAGGGCGGTGCACCGGTGGCGGTTCGAGGCGGTCGGTGACTGATCTGGTGCGTAATGCATCGATCGGATGACCGGCGGATGACCGAGTTGGCCGAGGGCGCCGCCCGGCCGGGCCCCGCCCTTCGACCCCGCCTGCGGTCGCCCGACCGGCAGCTGCACCGGCCGCGGCCGGCCACGACGGGGGCATCCCTCCGACCGGCCGAACTGGGGACGGAGCAGGAATGAACCGACGGGCCCGGACAGCGGGTCCTCGAATGTTTTGGCGTGCTGACCGAATGTTTTGATGCCCGCCCGGTGTGACCATCCGACCCCCGGCCTGCCTGGGGCTTCGTCAAGCGGGCCCGCAGGGTTACGATCGCCGCCATGACATCCCCGCAGCCCGCTGAAACCCGGACGCAAAAGCGGTCCCCGCAGACCGCGACCCTCGCCGAGATCGCGCGTGCGGCCGGTGTGTCGGCGCCGACTGTTTCGAAGGTGCTCAACGGCCGTGCCGACGTCGCGCCCTCGACCCGGGCCCGCGTGGAGGAGCTGCTGCGCACCCACGGCTACCGGCGCCGGCGGGCCGAGTCGACCCGTTCACCGCTGATCGACCTGGTCTTCCACGAGCTGGAGAGCGCCTGGGCGATGGAGGTCATCCGGGGCGTGGAGAACGTGGCCCGGGACACCGGGCTCAGCGTGGTGCTCTCCGAGAGCGCGGGGCGCCTCACGCCCGGCCGGACCTGGGCCGACCAGGTCGCCGCCCGCCGTCCGCACGGCGTGATCCTGGTCCTGTCCGGCCTCGACGAGTCCCAGCGGGCTCTGCTGACCAGCCGCTCCATCCCGTTCGTGGTGATGGACCCGGCGGGCGACCCCGGCGCCGACGTGCCGTCCATCGGCGCCACCAACTGGCAGGGCGGACTCGCCGCCACCCGGCACCTGGTCGACCTCGGGCACACCCGCATCGGGGCGATCAGCGGGCCCACCCGGATGATGTGCAGCCGCGCCCGCGTCGACGGCTACCGGGCCGCCCTGGAGACCGCCGGGCTGCCGGTCGAACCCGACCTGATCGTGACCGGCGACTTCCACCACGAGGCCGGTTACCGGCGGGGCCTGGAGCTGCTGCGCCGCCCCGACCGGCCGACCGCCGTCTTCGCGGGCAACGACCTCCAGGCGCTGGGCCTGTACGAGGCCGCCCGCGAGCTGGGGCTGCGCATCCCGCAGGACCTCAGCGTGGTCGGCTTCGACGACCTGCCGGTGGCCCGCTGGGTGGGGCCGCCGCTGACGACCGTGCGGCAGCCGCTGATGGAGATGGCCGAGGCGGCGGCGCGGCTGGTCCTGGACCTCGGGCGGGACGACGGCTCCGCGTCGGCGACCCGGGTGGAGCTGGCCACCAGCCTGGAGGTGCGCAGCAGCACGGCGGCGCCCGGCACCGGCTGAGCCGCGCCGAAGCCCGCGCCGAGCCGCGCCGAAGCCCGCGCCGAGCCGCGCCGAAGTCTGAGAATTTACGCAGAATCCCGACCCGCACGTTCCTGATTCAACAATTCCGACTTATGTTCCCTCCGACGGGGCACTCGCGTGGGGACGCGAACGGGACCGGCTGGGGCGGGGGCGGACGCATGGCTGCGCGGGACGGGCGCGGTGGGCGCTCGAAGGGGTTCAAGGTGGCCGGCCTGGCGCTGGCCGGGGCGCTGCTGCTCGGGTTCGCCGCGGTGGGCTGGACGTACTGGCACCTGAACGGCAACATCAACAGCGTCGACATCGAGGGCGCGCTCGGCGACGACCGCCCCGCGCGCCCGGCCACCGTCCCCTCCGCCTCGCCCTCCGCCTCCCCGGTGCCCACCGGCGCCCTGAACATCCTCGTCCTCGGCTCGGACTCGCGCAGCGGCGAGGAGAACCGGGAACTCGGCGGCGGCGACAGCGGGGGCGCCCGCTCCGACACGGCGATGGTCGTCCACCTCGACGCGGGCCGCACCGCCGCCACCGTCGTCAGCATCCCGCGCGACACGCTCGTCGACCGTCCCTCCTGTCCGCTGGAGTCCGGCGACTCGACCCGGGAGGCGAGCAACGCGATGTTCAACACCGCCTACGAACTGGGCGGTCCGGTCTGCGCGGTCAAGACCGTCGAGTCCTTCACCGGTGTCCGCATGGACCACTACATCGAGATCGACTTCTCCGGTTTCGCCAAGCTGGTCGACGCGTTGGGCGGGGTCACCGTCACCACGGACGTGGACATCGACGACGACAAGAGCCACCTGCACCTGGACGCCGGCACCCACCACCTCGACGGCACCGAGGCGCTCGGCCTGGCCCGCACCCGCTACGGGCTGGCGGGCGGCAGCGACCTGGCCCGGATAGAGCTCCAGCAGAACCTGGTCAAGGCGCTCCTCGAACAGATCGCGACCACCGACCTGCTCACCGACCCCCCGCGCCTCTACCAGGTCGCGGACGCGGTCACCGGCAGCCTCACCACCGACACCGGCCTGGACTCGCTGGGCGAGCTGACCGGCCTCGGCCGCAGCCTCGGGGGCCTCGCGGCGGACGACGTACGCACCGTGACCATGCCGGTGGACCCGGCGCCCTGGGATCCCAACCGGGTGATCGCCCACGAGCCGGACGCCGGTGACCTGTGGGAATCGCTGCGCTAGCGGCCTCCCGGAAAATTCCTGAAGAAAATCTGCGGGGGGTGTCGATCCACGCCGCGCCCGTTCGACGCACTGGGTGAGAGGCCGGGGAGCGACCCCGGCCGCCGAACCCGAGGAGTCACCGTGCCCCGCTACCTGTCGCTGATCCGCATCGAGGAGAACGACACCTTCTCCGGCGGCCCCAGCCCCGAGCTGGTGCAGCGCATGGAGAAGCTGATGGAGGAGATGACGAAGGCCGGCGTCCTGCTCGACACGGCCGGTCTCACCCCGACCGCCGACGGCACCCGCGTCCACTACGAGGGCGGGCAGCTGTCCGTCACCGACGGGCCCTTCACCGAGTCCAAGGAGGTCGTCGGCGGCTACGCCCTGCTCCAGGCCAAGGACAAGGCCGAGGCCGTCGAGTGGACCAAGCGCTTCCTGAAGGTGCACGAGGAGCACTGGACGGTCACCTGCGAGGTGCGCCAGCTCATGGAGGGCTGAGTTCCGCTTTGCTCGGGCCGTTCGAGGGTGTTGCATGGTGGGCTGTGGAACCGCAGCCCACCGAGGCCCTGGAGACCGTCTTCCGACTGGAGACCCCGCGCGTCGTCGCCGGGGTCGCCCGGCTCGTGCGGGACGTCGGCATCGCCGAGGAACTCACGCAGGACGCCCTGGTCGCCGCCCTGGAGCAGTGGCCGAGGGACGGTGTGCCCGACAACCCCGGCGCCTGGCTCATGGCCACCGCCCGGCGCCGCGCCGTCGACCTCGTCCGGCGCCGGGAGACCTACGCCCGCAAGCTCGCGGAGATCGGCCGCGAGCTGCCCGCCGAGACACCGCCGGTGGAGCCCGCCGACCCGGACGACATCGACGACGACCTGCTGCGGCTGGTCTTCACCGCCTGCCACCCGGTGCTCTCCGCCGAGGCCCGCATCGCCCTGACCCTGCGGCTGCTCGGCGGCCTGACCACGCCCGAGATCGCCCGTGCCTTCCTCGTCCCGGAGCCGACGGTCGCGCAGCGCATCGTGCGCGCCAAACGCACCCTGGCCACGAGGAACGTCGCCTTCGAGGTGCCGTACGGCCCGGACCGGGCGGCCCGCCTGGGCTCCGTCCTGGAGGTCATCTACCTGATCTTCAACGAGGGGTACGCGGCCACCGCGGGCGACGACTGGCTCCGCCCGGCCCTGTGCGAGGACGCCCTGCGCCTGGCCCGAGTCCTCTCCGCCCTGATGCCGAAGGAACCCGAGGTCCACGGTCTGACGGCGCTGCTGGAGTTCCAGGCCTCCCGTACCGCCGCCCGCACCGGCCCCGACGGCGCGCCGGTCCTCCTGCGCGACCAGAACCGCCGCCGCTGGAGCCGGCTGCTCATCGCCCGCGGCATCACCGCCCTCGACCACGCCCACGCCACGGCCGGTTCCGGCGCCCCGGGCCCGTACGTCCTCCAGGCCGCGATCGCCGCCTGCCACGCGACGGCACACCGCTACGAGGAGACCGACTGGCCGCGCATCGCCGCGCTCTACGGCCTGCTCGCCGCCCGCGCCCCGTCCCCGGTCGTCGAACTCAACCGCGCGGTCGCCGTGTCGATGGCCGAGGGCCCGGCCCCCGCGCTGGCCCTCGTCGACGCCCTGGCCGCCGAACCGGCCCTGCGCGGCTACCACCTGCTCCCCAGCGTCCGCGGCGATCTCCTGCTCCGCCTGGACCGCCCGGCCGAGGCGCGCGCGGAGTTCGAGCGGGCCGCGTCCCTGACCCGCAACGAACGCGAGCGCGAACTGCTGATCCGCCGGGCGGAGGAGTGCGGTTAGGGCCTGTCCGCCGGAAAGGTCCTACGGCTTCCGCACCGGCTGACCGACCAGCATCGTCGGCGCTCCCGCGACCCGGGTCATGAACACCGTCGCCGCGTTCGGCCCCTGCGGCTTGACCTTCCGCCGCAGCTCCTCCGGCTCGACCGCGGACCCCCGCTTCTTCACGGTCAGCGTGCCGACGCGGCGCTCCCGCAGCAGTGCCTTCAGCTTCTTCACGTTGAAGGGCATGAGGTCGGTGATCTCGTACGCCGTGGCGTACGGCGTCGGCAGCAGCTCGTCCGCGGTGACGTAGGCGATGGTCGCGTCGAGCAGCCCGCCGCCGACCTGCTCGGCGACCTCGGCGACCAGATGGGCGCGGATCACGGCGCCGTCCGGCTCGTACAGGTAGCGGCCGGGTGTGCGGACCTCCGGGTCGGGCAGGCCGGTGCCGGGCAGGGTGCGGGGCCCCGGCAGCAGGGTGGCCCGCACGGCCCCCGCGGCGCCGCCGAACCACAGCACCGCCTCCTTCACGTCCCCGCCGTCGGAGATCCACTCGGCCTCGGCGTCCTGTGGCACCGCCTCGTGCGGAATGCCGGGCGCCACCTTCAGCGCGGCGGCGCGGGAGGCCGTACGGGCCGCGCCGACGGCCCAGGACAGCGGCGGCGAGTAGGCCTCGGGGTCGAAGATCCTCCCCCTGCCGCCGCGCCGGGCCGGATCGACGAAGACCGCGTCGTACCCGCCGGTGTCCACCGCCTCGACGTCCGCCTCGCGCACCTCGATCAGCTCGGCGAGCCCCAGCGCCTCGGCGTTGGCGCGGGCCGCCGCCGCGGTCGCCGGGTCGCGGTCCACCGCCAGCACCCGGATGCCCGCCCGGGCCAGCGCGATCGCGTCGCCCCCGATCCCGCAGCACAGGTCGGCCACGGAGGTGACACCCAGAGCCGCGAACCGCTCCGCCCGGTACGCCGCCACGCTCGCCCGCGTGGACTGCTCGACGCCGTTGGCCGTGAAGAACATCCGACCCGCGTCCCGGGCCCCGAACTTCGCCGCCGCCCGCTGCCGCAGCCGTGCCTGCCCGAGCGCGGCCGACACCAGCGCGGCCGGGTGCTCGCGGCGCAGCCGGGTGGCGACGGCCAACTCCCGCGCGGGGTCGGTGTCGCGCACCTCGTCGAGGAGGGCGCGGCCTTCGGGGGTCAGCAGGGAGAGCAGGGCGTCGAGGTCGTTCACCGCCTCATTGTGGGCCAGTCGGTGGATGGTGTGCCTCCGGCGCGGTGTCGGACGGGGTCCGGCGGTCCGGGACTGCGAGGATCCGGCACCATGCGAGCAGTCGTACAAAATGACAAAAGCCGGGCGTCGCGGGTGCTGCGGGCGGCGACTGCCCCCGGACCGCGCGGACGCACCGCCGCCGTCACCGCCGTCCTCGCCGTGGCCGCACTCGCCGCCGGCTGTGCGCAGGACACCTCGGACGTCCGGGGCGCCCACGGCCAGGAGCCCCTCCAGGCACCCCCGGCCCGCGCGCTCGACGCGTACGCGGCCCGACTGGGCGCGGCCCAGGCCGCCCGGGTCGCCGCCGCCAAGCGCTGGGACCTCCGAAAGGTCCCGCTGACCGCCCCCGCGCCCCCCGCGAAGAAGCCGGAGATCAAGGCGCGCGACGGCTTCGAGGTCGAGGGCCAGGAGGAGGACGGCCTCCCGCCGGTCTTCACCACGATCCCCACGAAGGAGAAGATCGTCTTCCTCACCATCGACGACGGCGCCGAGAAGGACCGGTCGTTCCTGAGGATGATGAGCGAGCTGAAGATCCCGTACACCGTCTTCCTCACCGACGAGGAGATCAAGGACGACTACGGCTACTTCAAGAAGATGCAGGCCCGCGGGGTCACCCTCAACAACCACACCCTGAGCCACCCCTACCTCCCCGGCCTCTCCTACGCGGAGCAGAAGCGGGAGATCTGCGGCATGCAGGAGGTCATGGAGAAGCGCTACGGCAAGCGCCCCGTCCTCTTCCGCCCGCCCTTCGGCAACTACAACCGCGACACCCTGCGCGCCGCCAAGTCCTGCGGCATCGAGTACGCGCCCATCTGGAGCGAGGAGGTGTTCGTCGACCACTGGGAGTACCGCGAGTGGGACCGGGACCTGCACCCCGGGGACATCGTCCTCACCCACTTCCGGGGCCGCGAGGACTGGGACGGCACGATGACCGACATGGCCCGGCGCTTCCTGAACCGGATCACCGCCGAGGGCTACGCGGTGGCCCGCCTGGAGGACTACCTGTGAGGCGAGGGCGGTTCCGGCCGGCCGGGGCCGCCCTGGCCGCCGTACTGCTCACCGGATGCGCCCAGTTCGCCGGCCCCGCCGGACACCCGGCCGCCGGGGAACCGGCCCGGGGCGGCGACCGGAGCGGCGACCAGAACCGGAACCTCCCGCCCGTCGTGGACCACGTCCGCACCACCGACCGGGTCGTCTTCCTGACCTACGACGACGGCGCCGAGCGCGATCCCCGCTTCACTGCCCTGGTCCGCGAGCGCCGCCTGCCCGTCACCCTGTTCCTCACCGACACCGTGGCCGGACCGGCGTACGGCCACTTCGCCGGGCTGCGCTCGGTGGGCGCGAGCCTGCAGAACCACACCCTGGACCACCGCTCCCTGCGGGGCCTGCCCTACGCCGGCCAGCGCGCCGAGATCTGCGGCCAGCAGACCAAGCTCAGGTCCCGCTTCGGCGTCCGCCCCCACCTCTTCCGCCCCCCGTACGGCACGTACGACACGACGACCCTGCGCGCCGCGGCCGACTGCGGCATCACGGCCGTGGTCATGTCGAGGGCGTCCCTGAACGCCGACGGCCACCTCGTCTACACCCGCGGCGAGCACCGCCTGCACCCCGGCGACATCGTGTCCGTGGACCTGACGGCCCATACGGAGCGTTTGCTGGAGACGATCGAGGAGCAGGGGCTGAGGGTGGGCAACTTGAACGACTACCTCACTTCCAGCCCGTCCGGCGTTTGAGGACGAGGCCGTTCAGGCCGAAAGGGGGGTCTGGGGGCGCAGCCCCCAGCGAGGCCCACACCCACGCCGGATGCGCTCCACAGACCGGCGTTCACGCGAAAACCCGGCCGACGCGCCGCGGGCATTGGCACTCCGCTTGACCGAGTGCTAATCGCAGTCATAGTCTCGGCTCTGGCACTCCCCACTGGAGAGTGCCAACTACGCGACGGGCAGGTCCGGCACCCGCGACGACGGATCCACCTGGTCGCCACCTCAGACAGTTAACCCCGTGAGATCTCCGAAGGGGGAGGTCGGATCGTGACGACCACCAGCTCCAAGGTTGCCATCAAGCCGCTCGAGGACCGCATTGTGGTCCAGCCGCTCGACGCCGAGCAGACCACGGCTTCGGGCCTGGTCATTCCGGACACCGCCAAGGAGAAGCCCCAGGAGGGCGTCGTCCTGGCCGTCGGCCCGGGCCGCTTCGAGGACGGCAACCGTCTTCCGCTCGACGTCAGCGTCGGCGACGTCGTGCTGTACAGCAAGTACGGCGGCACCGAGGTGAAGTACAACGGCGAGGAGTACCTCGTCCTCTCGGCCCGCGACGTGCTCGCGATCGTCGAGAAGTAGAAGTAGCTCCTACTTCACCGAAGCACCTTGCTTTCCAGCTGCGCCCCTGGCTCCCGCGACCATAAAAAGCCGGGCGTCGGGGGCGCAGTTGCCGTATAACCCCGAGATTTCCGGAAGAGGGCTCACGCTCCCATGGCGAAGATCCTGAAGTTCGACGAGGACGCCCGTCGCGCCCTCGAGCGCGGCGTCAACAAGCTCGCCGACACCGTGAAGGTGACGATCGGCCCCAAGGGCCGCAACGTCGTCATCGACAAGAAGTTCGGCGCCCCCACCATCACCAACGACGGCGTCACCATCGCCCGCGAGGTCGAGGTCGAGGACCCGTACGAGAACCTCGGCGCCCAGCTGGTGAAGGAGGTGGCGACCAAGACCAACGACATCGCGGGTGACGGCACCACCACCGCCACCGTGCTCGCCCAGGCGCTGGTCCGCGAGGGCCTGAAGAACGTCGCCGCCGGCGCCTCCCCGGCGCTGCTGAAGAAGGGCATCGACGCGGCCGTCGCCGCCGTGTCCGAGGACCTCCTCGCCACGGCCCGGCCGATCGACGAGAAGTCCGACATCGCCGCCGTCGCCGCGCTGTCCGCCCAGGACCAGCAGGTCGGCGAGCTGATCGCCGAGGCGATGGACAAGGTCGGCAAGGACGGTGTCATCACCGTCGAGGAGTCCAACACCTTCGGTCTGGAGCTGGACTTCACCGAGGGCATGGCCTTCGACAAGGGCTACCTGTCGCCGTACTTCGTGACGGACCAGGAGCGCATGGAGGCCGTCCTCGAGGACCCGTACATCCTGATCAACCAGGGCAAGATCTCCTCCATCGCGGACCTGCTGCCGCTGCTGGAGAAGGTCATCCAGGCCAACGCCTCCAAGCCGCTGCTGATCATCGCCGAGGACCTGGAGGGCGAGGCGCTCTCCACCCTCGTCGTCAACAAGATCCGCGGCACCTTCAACGCCGTCGCGGTGAAGGCCCCGGGCTTCGGCGACCGCCGCAAGGCGATGCTCCAGGACATGGCGGTCCTCACCGGCGCCACGGTCATCTCCGAGGAGGTCGGCCTCAAGCTCGACCAGGTCGGCCTGGACGTGCTCGGCACCGCCCGCCGCATCACCGTCACCAAGGACGACACCACGATCGTCGACGGTGCCGGCAAGCGCGACGAGGTCGAGGGCCGCATCAACCAGATCAAGGCCGAGATCGAGTCCACGGACTCCGACTGGGACCGCGAGAAGCTCCAGGAGCGCCTCGCGAAGCTGGCCGGCGGCGTGTGCGTGATCAAGGTCGGCGCCGCCACCGAGGTGGAGCTGAAGGAGCGCAAGCACCGTCTGGAGGACGCCATCTCCGCGACCCGCGCCGCGGTCGAGGAGGGCATCGTCTCCGGTGGTGGCTCCGCGCTGGTCCACGCCGTCAAGGTGCTGGACGGCAACCTGGGCAAGACCGGCGACGAGGCCACGGGTGTCGCGGTCGTCCGCCGCGCCGCCGTCGAGCCGCTGCGCTGGATCGCCGAGAACGCCGGCCTGGAGGGCTACGTCATCACCTCCAAGGTCGCCGAGCTGGACAAGGGCCAGGGCTTCAACGCCGCCACCGGCGAGTACGGCGACCTGGTCAAGGCCGGCGTCATCGACCCGGTGAAGGTCACCCGCTCCGCCCTGGAGAACGCGGCCTCCATCGCCTCCCTCCTCCTGACGACCGAGACCCTGGTCGTCGAGAAGAAGGAAGAGGAAGAGCCGGCCGCCGCGGGCCACGGCCACGGGCACGCCCACTAGGCGCTGCGCTGAGCCGAACGGTGCCCAGTGCCCCTACGGGGGTGCTGGGCACCGTTGCGTTCACCCGACGTACCGGGTTCGCGTCTGCCCGGCGGGTTCTGGGCCGGGGCGGCACCGTCGTGGTTGCTCGCGCAGTTCCCCGCGCCCCTTACGGGGCGATCCCCTTGTCGACGTACTCCTCGACGCGTCCGGCGGCCTTCCCGGTGAACCCCTGGGACAGCTCGACCTTGAAATCGCCGGCGTACACGTCCTCCTTGATGTCGAGGACGTCCCGCCGGGCCAGGCGGGCGCCGCGTGGTGTGGCGCTGAAACGGAAGGTCAAGCAGGCGACGGCCGTCTGTCGCGGTGGTCGGTCACACCAGCCCGCTCAGCGGCAGGATGCGCTCACCGAGCCGCCCCCGCAGCCTGCCCCCGGCGATGTCGGCCTCGGTGAGCCAGCCCGTGGCGACCAGCACCTCGGCGTGCTCGGCGACGTCCTCGGGCCGCAGGCCACAGAACGAGGCGACCGCGTCCAGGCCGACACCGTCGCCGGCGGCGCCTTCGACCCGCTCTCCGAGACGCCCGTCGGGACGGCTGTGGGCGGCGGTGTACACGGCGAGGAGCCGGGTGGCGGCGCCCGCCTTCTTCTTCCGGAGCTTCCGGTCGCCCACCACCTTCTGCGCCCACCCCGACAACCGTGCCCGGGTGACCTTGCCGAAGGGAAGCGGGCGCGTCTCGGCGGGCAGTAGCGAGGGGACGGTGACCTGGGTGGGCTCCTCGGGCCGGGAGTCCAGCGCGTCGGCGACGTCGACCCCCTCCGGCAGACGCAGCCAGCCGACGTCGACGAGTTCCTGGACCACCCGCTCGGCGTCGCCCTGCAGCCAGCCGGCGAGATCCTGCCCGGTCACGTTCCCGGTGCCGGCGCGCGCGGACCGCAGGGAGAGCATGAGCACCGCGAGCCTCGCCTCGGCCCCGGGGAGCGGGGCGTGGACCCGGACGTGCTCCAGCACCCTACGGGCGTGGGCGCCCTGCCCCCGGGTCAGCAAGCGCTCGACGACCGGCCCGCCACCGTCGACCTCGATGCCGAGGCGGTTGGCGTTCATCTCGCGGGTGGTCCGCGCCGCGGCCTCCGCCCGTACGGCCTCCTCCCGCAGGGACGCGTCGTCGGTGACGTCGGCCCACAGCGCGAAGGCGCGGGCCTTGCGGTCGTGGAGTTCGGCGAGGACGGCGAGATCCGGTTCGGGGCGCCGCTGGTACGCGCGGAACGCGTCCCCGAGTTCGGTCAGCTCCAGCCGCAGCACGTCGGGCTGGAGGTCGTGCGGCACGATCCGCTGCGCGATCTTGCCCCACCGCCCCGCACCCAGGTGCCCGGCAGGGACACCACCGGGCCGGGGACGCGGGGCGGGCCGGGCGCGCGGGACGGACGCAGCCCCGGCGCCGGCCGCCTCGGGGCGCCCCGAGGCGGGAAACGCCGACGGCGGCCCGCCGGCCCCGGGGGCGTCGGAGAACATCACCGACCCCCCACCGGTCACCGCGCCCCGATCCGGCTTCCCCCTGCCCTGAGGCCCGCCGTCGGCGCCCTCGACGAACCGTCCGCCCCGGTCACCCGTGCCCGCGCTCACCCGATGCCACCTTCTCCCTTTGCCGGCCTGCTACCTCCCGCCCGCTGCGGGCGCAGCCACCTGACGCTACGTTTCCCATCGCATCCGCCGGCGAGGGACCGGAATGGACCACACGTTCGGGTGACGCTCCCGTGCGTGCACCGGAGCCGGGCCATCCGAGTGACATGAGCCCTAAGAGCCGTGCCGTGCAGGTGAATTCAGAACAGCACCACTTCGCCCACGCGGCCACGCGCCACTACAAGGACGCCGTCTTCCTGATGGACGCGGCACGGCTGCCGAACGCCGACCACCACTTCGGCGTGGCGGTGGAATGCGCCCTCTCCTGCTCCCAGCGGAAACCGGATGTGCGCGGCTGGAACCAGCCTTCCCGGGTGACGGGAGTTGTCGGCTTGGGAGCGGCTGGCACCAAGCACCTCCGGGGCGGCTGCGGCGAATGAGGAGAGCTCTGCGACAACTGCCCGAACCCTCTCAATGACAGGAGCAGCATCCTGGTCCGCACATACGACAGCCGGTCCGGAGCCGGTTGCCCGGCCGATGACGAAGGGACGTCGCTCGTCCCCTCCTCTTACTGCGGCCCGTACTTCCGCCCCGTCCGTGAGCTGATCCCGCCCAGCATCCCCCGCGGGACCAGCTTCGCCGCGCCCATCAGGGTCTTGTAGCGGGGGTCCGGGATGGAGAGGGACTTGCCTCGGGAGAGGTCGTCCAGGGCCGCGGCGACTACCTTGTCCGCGTCGAGCCACATCCAGTTCGGGATGTTGTCCGTGCCCATGCCGGCCCGCTCGTGGAACTCCGTGCGGACGAAGCCGGGGGCCAGGGCCATCAGGCGGACGCCGCTGCCGGCCAGGTCCTTCGCCACGCCCTGGGTGAACTGCACGACCCACGCCTTGGACGCGCCGTAGGTGCCGCGCGGCACGAAGGCGGCGACCGAGGCGACGTTGACGACGCCGCCGCGACCGCGCTCCCGCATCGGCTCCACCGCCGCCGAGGTCAGCCGCAGCACCGCCTCGCAGTGCACCTTGAGCATGGTCAGCTCGTCGGCCATGGAGACGTCGAGGAACTTGCCCTTGTTGCCGAAGCCGGCGTTGTTGATCAGCAGGTCGACGGGGTGCCTGCGCTCGCCCAGCCGGGTGGCCACCGCCTCGATGCCGGCGTCCGTGGACAGGTCGGCCGTCAGCACCTCCGCCTCGATGCCGTGCCGGTCGTGCAGCTCGGTGGCCTGTTCGTGCAGCCGCTTGGTGTCGCGGGCCACCAGCACCAGGTTGTGTCCGTCGGCCGCCAGCCGCCGGGCGAACGCGGCGCCGATGCCCGCCGTCGATCCCGTAATCAATGCCGTTGTCATGGCGCAAGGTTAGGGGGCGAAGTGGAGGGGCCCCCTTCGCTCACCGGTCCCGCCACCGGTGAAGGGCCGGTGAAGAAAGGACTGGTGAGGAGCGGTCAGCCGCCGTACCTCGCCACGTACTTCCGCGCCTGCGCCAGAGCCTCCGGGTGCAGCGCCCCGTCGGCCGCGAGCAGCCGGGGCAGCAGCTCCCGCTGGGTGGTGACGGCCCGGAACTGCAGGGCCACCGTCACCTCGTGGTCGGGCCGGTGCACGATGCGGACCGGGTCGCCCGCCCGTATCTCGCCGGGCTCCACCACCCGGAAGTACGCGCCCGGCGCGGCCTTCTCCGTGAAGCGCTTCACCCAGCGCCGCTCACCCAGGTGGCCCTGGAAGGTGCGGCAGGGGATGCGTCCGGAGGTCACTTCGAGCAGCAGGTCGGGACCGACCCGCCAGCGCTCGCCGATCAGGGCCCCGGAGACGTCCAGGCCCGTGGTGGTGAGGTTCTCGCCGAACGAGCCGCTGGGCAGCGCACGGCCCAGTTCGCGTTCCCAGTCGTCCAGGTCCTCGCGGGCCACCGCGTAGACCGCCTGGTCCTCGCCGCCGTGGTGACGCGTGTCGCACACCGTGTCGCCGGCCAGCCCGCTCGCCCCGACGCCCTTCGGCCCGGGCGCCGCCACCCGCACGGGGCCGTCGGCCGGCCGCTTGTCGATGCCGGTGATGCCCTCCGGGTGGTCCGTGTACGGCACGGACTTCGCGCGGCCGAGGTTGACAGACAGAAGCTTCATGGCCGAACGGTAGGACAATCCTCGTCAAAGTGTCGACGCGGTATTCGGCGTTCGGTCAAAGGGTCACTTATCCTCGGGGGTGTGATCGAGGCTCGTCATCTCCGTGTGCTGCGCGCCGTGGCATCGACCGGTTCCTTCTCCGCCGCCGGGCGCGAGCTGGGCTGCACCCAGCCCGCCGTCAGTCAGCAGATGAAGGCCCTGGAGTCCTCCGTCGGCACCCCCCTGCTCGTCCGCACCGGGCGCGAGATGCGCCTCACGCAGGCCGGTGAGGCGCTGGTGCGGCACGCCGCCGGGATCATCGCGGGGCTCACGGCCGCCGAGGAGGAGGTCGCCGCCATCGCCGGACTGCGCGCCGGCCGGGTCCGGCTGGTCTCCTTCCCCAGCGGCAGTTCCGCCCTCGTGCCCAACGCCCTGGCGGCCCTGCGTGCCGCGCACCCCGGCACCCGGGTCTCCCTGGAGGAGGCCGAGCCGCCGGACTCCGTCGAGCTGCTGCGCGAGGGCGACTGCGACGTGGCGCTCGCCTTCCGCTACGAGGGTGCGGCGGGCGCGGAGGAGTGGGACGACCTGGTCGTACGGCCGCTGCTGACCGACCGACTCGTGGCGCTGGTCCCCGACGGGCACCGGCTGGCCCGCGCGGAGTCCGCCGGGCCCGTGGCCATCGGGGAGCTGGCCCGGGAGTCCTGGATCGCGGGCTGCCCCCGCTGCCGGGGCCAGCTGGTCGAGGTCTGCGAGGGAGCCGGCTTCACCCCCCGCATCGACTTCGCGACCGACGACTACCCGGCCGTCGTCGGCCTGGTCGGCGCCGGCCTGGGCGTGGCCGTCCTGCCCCAGCTCGCCGTCGAGTCCGTACGGCCCCGCGGTGTGCGCACGGTGACGCTGGAGCCGGCGGTGCGGCGGGAGATCGTCGCTCTCAGCCTGCCCGACCTGGCCCAGGTGCCCGCGGTGGCGGCGACGCTGGACGAGCTGAGCCGCGCGTCCGCGCGCCTGTCGGCGGCGCGGCGGCCGAACCCCCTCTGAGAATCGGCTGCGCCGGGAACCCCCTGGTCCGCAAATCCCTGGTCTGAGAACCCCCTGCTCTGAAGAACCCCCTCAAAGAAACGTTCCTTCAGTGGTGCGCGGACGTGTCCCCGCCGGCCGGCCCGGACGCCGAGGCCGACACCAGGCGGTGGCGCGCCCGGCCCATGAGCTCCTCGCGCTCGTCCTCGGTCAGTCCGCCCCACACGCCGTACGGCTCGCGCACCGCCAGCGCGTGCGCCGCGCACTCGGCGCGGACCGGGCACCTCATGCAGACCTCCTTGGCCGAGTTCTCACGAGCACTCCGTGCCGCACCGCGTTCGCCCTCCGGATGGAAGAAGAGCGAGCTGTCCACCCCGCGGCACGCGGCCAGGAGCTGCCAGTCCCACAGGTCCGCGTTCGGTCCTGGAAGGCGGGAGAAATCTGCCATTGCGTGACCCCTTGTTGCCGATATGGGTGAATCCCGACGATGCGGCGATGCGGCGATCCAGCGACCCAGCATCCACGACCGTACAACTACGATCTAAGGAGATGAAAATATGACTCATTGCGAATCTAGTCGCAGACACCGCCGAAGCGGAAGAAAAGCGTCTAAATGGGGCACTGGTTGTGATGAAACGGCGCGGGTCCGTCGCGCATGTCTGCTGCGTGGCCGCCCCCTCACGTACAGTGCCGAAGACGACACACAGCCCCGTAACTCTTTCGAGTGACCATCGTTGAGAGTGCGGAGGCGGTTGAAGGAACAAGTGCTCGGGCGGGCGTCCGGGACGGTCGACCGCACAGGTGACGATTTCGTACCAGCCTGGAGGCTCAACGTGACGCGCAAGAGCTGCGGAGGACGGCCATGACTTCCGTCCTCGTCTGCGACGACTCCCCGCTTGCCCGAGAGGCGCTGCGCCGCGCGGTGGCGACCGTGCCCGGTGTCGAGCGCGTGACGACGGCCGCCAACGGCGAGGAAGTCCTCCGCCGCTGGGGTGCCGACCGCTCGGACCTGATCCTGATGGACGTGCGCATGCCCGGCCTGGGCGGCGTCGAGACCGTCCGGCGGCTGCTGTCCGCCGACCCCGGGGCGCGCATCATCATGCTCACCGTCGCCGAGGACCTGGACGGCGTGGCCCTCGCGGTCGCCGCCGGCGCCCGCGGCTATCTGCACAAGGACGCCTCGCGCGCCGAGCTGCGCGCCACCGTCACGCAGGCCCTCGCCGACCCGACCTGGCGGCTCGCCCCGCGCCGGCTGCGCTCGGCCGAGATGGGCGCCGCGCCCACGCTCACCGCGCGTGAGATCCAGGTCCTGGAGGGCATGAGCCACGGCCGGTCCAACGCGGAGATCGGCCGCGAGCTGTTCCTCTCCGAGGACACCGTCAAGACCCATGCCCGGCGGCTCTTCAAGAAGCTCGGCGCCTCGGACCGCGCGCACGCCGTGGCGCTCGGCTTCCGGTGGGGCCTGGTCCGCTAGGGGCACCCGTGCGGTGGAGGCCCCGTCGGGCACCCATGCGGTGGACGCGGAAAGGCCCCGTCGGGGGCGTGACGTTCCCCGCTTATCGCGAGGTGAGCGGGGGTGACAAGGCGACCCGCCGGGTGCCCGCTGCTCGTTTCGCCGACGATGACGCATCCTTGAGGTGTGGAGTTCCTCGGGGACGAGTCGGTCAAGCGGAAGGGGAGGGCGCAGGGGATGAGTTCCGGCGCACCTGCTCATAACGCTTCGGTGCACAACAGCGGGCACGGAGCCACGGATCGGACGGCCGCAAGGCACGATGGACCGATGCGTGACGACGAGGCGCCCCGCGACCAGGGGACGGTCGGTGGGCTCGTCCACCGCGCCGTCGACGGGGACGAGCAGGCCACGCACGACCTGCTCGCCCATGTCCACCCCCTGGCGCTGCGCTACTGCCGTACCCGTTTGTCGCGCCTGCCCGGCGACGCCCGCCACTTCGTCGAGGACCTCGCCCAGGAGGTCTGCGTCGCGGTGCTGCTCGCGCTGCCCCGCTACAAGGACACCGGCCGGCCCTTCGAGGCGTTCGTCTTCGCCATCGCCGCCCACAAGGTCGCCGACCTCCAGCGCGCGGCGATGCGCCACCCCGGCTCGACCGTCGTCCCGTCCGACGAGATGCCCGAGCGGCCGGACGACTCCCTGGGGCCGGAGGAGCGCGCGCTGCTCAACAGCGACGCCGCCTGGGCCAAGAAACTGCTGGCCAACCTGCCCGAGAACCAGCGCGAGCTGCTCCTGCTGCGCATCGCGGTCGGGCTCACGGCCGAGGAGACCGGCCAGATGTTGGGAATGTCACCCGGCGCCGTGCGGGTCGCCCAGCACCGGGCACTGAGCCGACTGCGGGCACTGGCGGAGCAGTAATCTCCGCCGATTGCCGCTGTGAACGGACGGCGGCACCTGTCCGTACAAAACTACGAAGATCGCAGGCCTTCCTGATCGTGGAATGAGCCACGTCCGCTTCCCGTTAGCATGGACATCCGCACCGATCAAGGCCATTTGGGGAAGGTGTCATGACTGCCAACGTCGACGGAGTGCCCGGAAAATTCGCGACACTCGGGCTGACCTACGACGACGTGCTGCTGCTGCCGGGCGCCTCCGCGGTGCTCCCGAACGCGGTCGACACCTCGTCCCGCATCTCCCGCAACGTGCGGGTCAACATCCCGCTGCTTTCCGCGGCGATGGACAAGGTGACCGAATCCCGCATGGCGATCGCCATGGCCCGCCAGGGCGGTGTCGGCGTCCTGCACCGGAACCTGTCCATCGAGGACCAGGCCAACCAGGTCGACCTGGTCAAGCGCTCCGAGTCCGGCATGGTGGCCAACCCCATCACCATCCACCCGGACGCCACCCTCGCCGAGGCCGACGCGCTGTGTGCCAAGTTCCGCATCAGCGGCGTACCCGTCACCGACGACGCGGGCCGGCTGCTCGGCATCGTCACCAACCGCGACATGGCCTTCGAGAGCGAGCGCTCCCGGGGGGTGCGCGAGGTCATGACGCCGATGCCGCTGGTCACCGGCGAGGTCGGCATCTCCGGCGTCGAGGCCATGGAGCTGCTGCGCCGCCACAAGATCGAGAAGCTTCCGCTGGTCGACGGCGACGGTGTCCTGAAGGGCCTGATCACGGTCAAGGACTTCGTGAAGGCCGAGCAGTACCCGCACGCCGCGAAGGACGCGGAGGGCCGCCTGATCGTCGGCGCCGCCGTGGGCGCCAGCCCCGAGGCGCTCGACCGTGCCCAGGCGCTCGCCGAGGCCGGGGTGGACTTCCTGGTCGTCGACACCTCGCACGGCCACAACAGCAACGCCCTGAGCTGGATGTCGAAGATCAAGTCCAGTGTCGGCATCGACGTCGTCGGCGGCAACGTCGCCACGCGTGACGGCGCCCAGGCGCTGATCGACGCCGGTGTCGACGGCATCAAGGTGGGCGTCGGCCCCGGCTCCATCTGCACCACCCGCGTCGTCGCCGGCATCGGTGTCCCGCAGGTCACGGCGATCTACGAGGCCTCCCTCGCCGCCCGGCCCGCCGGAGTCCCGCTGATCGGCGACGGTGGCCTGCAGTACTCCGGCGACATCGGCAAGGCGCTGGCCGCCGGTGCCGACACGGTGATGCTGGGCAGCCTGCTCGCGGGCTGCGAGGAGTCGCCGGGCGAGCTGCAGTTCATCAACGGCAAGCAGTTCAAGTCGTACCGCGGCATGGGCTCGCTGGGCGCCATGCAGTCCCGCGGCCAGGGCAAGTCGTTCTCGAAGGACCGCTACTTCCAGGCCGAGGTGGCCTCCGACGACAAGCTCGTGCCCGAGGGCATCGAGGGCCAGGTGCCCTACCGCGGCCCGCTGGGCAACGTGCTGCACCAGCTCGTCGGCGGTCTGCGCCAGACCATGGGCTACGTGGGCGCCGGCACCATCGAGGAGATGGAGTCCAAGGGCCGGTTCGTGCGGATCACCTCCGCCGGCCTCAAGGAGAGCCACCCGCACGACATCCAGATGACGGTCGAAGCACCGAACTACAGCCGCAGCAAGTAGGCAGCAGCCTCCCGAGGGCGGCCCCGGACCATCCGGGGCCGCCCTCTGCGGTGCCCCGCCGGGCCCGTCGGGGATACTGGAAGGCGCTGCAACGCATCAGGGAAAGGCCACAGACGTGACTGAGATCGAGATCGGGCGCGGCAAGCGCGGCCGCCGGGCGTACGCCTTCGACGACATCGCCGTCGTCCCCAGCCGCCGTACGCGGGACCCGAAGGAGGTCTCGATCGCCTGGCAGATCGACGCCTACCGCTTCGAGCTGCCGTTCCTGGCCGCTCCCATGGACTCGGTCGTCTCCCCGGCCACCGCCATCCGCATCGGCGAGCTGGGCGGCCTCGGCGTGCTCAACCTCGAAGGGCTCTGGACCCGGCACGAGGACCCGCAGCCGCTGCTCGACGAGATCGTCGGTCTCGACGCGGAGACCGCCACCCGCCGCCTCCAGGAGATCTACGCGGCTCCCATCAAGGAGGAGCTGATCGGGCAGCGCATCAAGGAGGTGCGCGACTCGGGCGTGGTCACCGCCGCCGCGCTCTCCCCGCAGCGCACCGCCCAGTTCTCCAAGGCCGTCGTGGACGCGGGCGTGGACATCTTCGTCATCCGCGGTACGACGGTCTCGGCGGAACACGTCTCCGGCTCGCACGAGCCGCTGAACCTGAAGCAGTTCATCTACGAGCTGGACGTCCCGGTCATCGTCGGCGGCTGCGCCACCTACACCGCCGCCCTGCACCTGATGCGCACCGGCGCGGCGGGCGTCCTCGTCGGCTTCGGCGGCGGCGCCGCCCACACCACGCGCAACGTGCTGGGCATCCAGGTGCCCATGGCCACGGCGGTGGCGGACGTGGCGGCGGCCCGCCGCGACTACATGGACGAGTCCGGCGGCCGGTACGTGCACGTCATCGCCGACGGCGGCGTCGGCTGGTCCGGAGACCTGCCCAAGGCGATCGCCTGCGGCGCCGACTCCGTGATGATGGGCTCCCCGCTGGCCCGCGCCACCGACGCGCCGGGCAAGGGCAACCACTGGGGCATGGAGGCCGTCAACGAGGAGCTGCCCCGGGGCAAGAAGGTCGACCTCGGCACGGTCGGCACCATCGAGGAGATCCTCACCGGTCCGTCCCACACCCCGGACGGCTCGATGAACTTCTTCGGGGCGCTGCGCCGCGCGATGGCGACGACCGGCTACAGCGAGCTGAAGGAGTTCCAGCGGGTCGAGGTCACCGTGGCGGACTCGCAGCACCGGCGGTGATCACCCGGACGGCGTAGCGAAGGGGCCCGGAGCGGACTGCTCCGGGCCCCTTCGCGTGTGCGGTCCCGCTCCGCGGGGGCGGGGTCCTCAGAGCCGGTGCGCCGCCCCCGTGGGCGTCGCCCCGCGCGTGTCCAGCAGGAGCTGGGCCTTCACCGACAGGCCCTGGAGGTCGTACGTGCGGTGCTGCTGGAGGAGGATCGTGAGGTCGGCGTCGGCGGCGGCCTCGTAGAGGGAGTCCGCGCGGGGGACGGGGCGCTCCGCGACGTTCCAGGACGGGATGTGCGGGTCGTGGTAGCTGACGGCGGCGCCCAGGCCCATCAGGCGGGTCGCGATCTCCTCGGCCGGGGTCGCCTGCTGGTCGGCGAGGTCCGCCTTGTAGGTGACGCCGAGGAGCAGGACGCGGGCGCCGCGCGCGGACTTGCCGTGCTCGTTGAGGAGAGCGGCGGCGCGCTGGACGACGTAGCGGGGCATCTGCGCGTTGACCCGCTGGGCGACCTCCACCATGCGCAGGCTGTGGGGGGCCTGGCCGGTCAGGTCCTGGGGGACGGAGTGGCCGCCGACGCCGGGGCCGGGGCGGAAGGCCTGGAAGCCGAAGGGCTTGGTCTCGGCGCAGCGCAGGACGTCCCACAGGTCGACGCCGAGGTCGTCGCAGAGGACGGCCATCTCGTTGACGAGGGCGATGTTGACGTGGCGGAAGTTGGTCTCCAGGAGCTGCACCGTCTCCGCCTCGCGGGGGCCGCGCGCGCGGACCACCTTGTCGGTGAGGCGGCCGTAGAAGGCGGCGGCCGACTCGGTGCAGGCGGGGGTGAGGCCGCCGATGACCTTCGGGGTGTTGGCGGGCGTGAAGTCGCGGTTGCCGGGGTCGACGCGGCTGGGGGAGTAGGCGAGGTGGAAGTCGCGGCCCGCGCGCAGCCCGGAGCCCTGCTCCAGGATCGGGCGCAGGAACTCCTCCGTGGTCCCCGGGCGCACCGGCGACTCCAGGATCACCGTGGTGTGCGGGCGCATGTGGGCGGCGAGCGTGCGGGCCGCGGCCTCGACCTGGGTGAGGTCCAGGCCGCCGTCCGGCGCCGGCGGGGTGGGCGCGCAGATGACCGCGGTGCGCACCCGGCCCACCTCGGCCGGTCCCGCGGCGGTGCGGAAGCCCGCCGCGAGCATCCGGCGCAGCTCGGCGGGGGAGAGGGGACCGGCCTCGGGGCCGGTCTTGTAGCCGAGGGTGGGGATGCCGGCGGCGACGGCGGCCTGGGCCAGGGGCAGGCCGTACGGGCCGAGTCCGATGACGGCGAGATCTGCGGGCATGGCGTGGGCCGTCCTTCCCAGTAGCCGAAGCGGGACAGGTGCGCAAGCCCGGTGGACAGGATGGGCGAGCACAACGTCAGACTAGGAGTAAATATGACCGATTTGTGGGATTGATCCGCCTCGTTTCGGGTGAGTCTCGACGGTGACCTGCGGGAAGTTGTCCACAGGCTGAGGGCGTGCGGCGGCCGATGTCGGGCAGGCCGGACAGAATCTGGGCATGGTGGGTACCAGGAGACGGGCTTCGCCCGACGGGTGCGGCCGACGCGACCACAGCGGGAGGCAGCAGTGAGGACAGCGACACTGGGGCCGGCGCAGCGCGCCGAGTCGCTCGCGGCCATGGCCGAGCGCGAACTGGACGTACTGGTGGTGGGCGCCGGCGTGGTCGGCGCGGGCACCGCGCTGGACGCCGTGACGCGTGGCCTGTCGACCGGCCTGGTCGAGGCGCGGGACTGGGCGTCGGGCACCTCCAGCCGGTCCAGCAAGCTGATCCACGGCGGCCTGCGCTATCTGGAGATGCTCGACTTCGCGCTCGTCCGGGAGGCGCTGAAGGAGCGCGGCCTGCTGCTCGAACGGCTGGCGCCGCACCTGGTGAAGCCGGTGCCGTTCCTGTACCCCCTGCAGCACAAGGGCTGGGAGCGGCTGTACGCGGGCTCCGGCGTCGCGCTCTACGACGCCATGTCCATGGCCCGCGGCCACGGCCGGGGCCTGCCGATGCACCGTCACCTGAGCCGCTCTCACGCCCTGCGGGTGGCACCCGCGTTGAAGAAGGACGCGCTGGTCGGCGCGCTCCAGTACTACGACGCGCAGATGGACGACGCCCGCTTCGTCGCCACCCTGGTGCGCACCGCCGCGGCGTACGGCGCCCAGGTCGCCAACCGCGCGCGCGTCACCTCCTTCATTCGCGAGGGCGAACGCGTGGTCGGCGCCCGCGTCCAGGACGTCGAGGCGGGCGGCGAGTACGACATCCGCGCCAAGCAGATCGTGAACGCGACCGGGGTGTGGACCGACGACACCCAGTCGATGGTGGGCGAGCGCGGCCAGTTCCACGTCCGGGCGTCCAAGGGCATCCACCTCGTCGTGCCCAAGGACCGCATCCACTCCACCACCGGCCTCATCCTGCGCACCGAGAAGTCCGTGCTGTTCGTCATCCCCTGGGGGCGGCACTGGATCATCGGCACCACGGACACCGACTGGGACCTCGACAAGGCCCACCCGGCCGCCTCCAGCGCGGACATCGACTACCTCCTGGAGCACGTCAACTCGGTGCTGTCGGTGCCCCTCACCCGCGACGACGTCGAGGGCGTCTACGCCGGGCTGCGCCCCCTGCTGGCCGGCGAGTCGGACGCCACCAGCAAACTCTCGCGCGAGCACACCGTCGCGCACCCGGTGCCCGGCCTGGTCGTCGTGGCGGGCGGCAAGTACACGACGTACCGGGTGATGGCCAAGGACGCCGTGGACGAGGCGGTGCACGGCCTCGACCTGCGGGTCGCCGACAGCGTCACCGAGGAGACCCCGCTGCTCGGCGCCGAGGGCTACCAGGCGCTGTGGAACGCGCGGGCGCGGATCGCCGCGCGCACCGGCCTGCACGTGGTCCGCGTCGAGCACCTCCTCAACCGGTACGGCTCGCTGGCCGAGGAGGTGCTGGAACTGGTCGCCGAGGACCCCTCGCTGGGCCAACCGCTCCAGGCGGCCGACGACTACCTGCGCGCCGAGGTCGTCTACGCCGCCTCGCACGAGGGCGCGCGGCACCTGGACGACGTCCTCACCCGGCGCACCCGCATCTCCATCGAGACCTTCGACCGCGGGACGCGCAGCGCGCGTGAGGCCGCCGAGCTGATGGCACCGGTACTGGGCTGGGACAAGGGCCAGATCGAACGCGAGGTCCAGCACTACGAGAAGCGGGTCGAGGCCGAGCGGGAGTCGCAGCGCCAGCCGGACGACCTGACGGCCGACGCGGCCCGGCTGGGGGCGCCGGACATCGTGTCCCGGTAGCGTCCGCGGCGGCGGGCCGGACCTCTCGGGCCCGCCGCACGGCCCGTCCCCCGCGCCCCCGGGCCCCCGTGGCACCCTGGGCGTCGAGCACTTGTCGCGTGAGGGACAATGAAGGCTCTGTCAGGGCGGGTTGCATGAGGGGACGCATGTCGGACGCGGAGCGGGCGGGGACACCCCGTACGGACAAGAGCGCACGTCTCCTCGCCGGGCGTTACCGGCTGGGGGACGTGCTCGGCCGCGGCGGCATGGGGACGGTGTGGCGGGCCCAGGACGAGACCCTGGGACGCACGGTCGCCGTCAAGGAGCTGCGGTTTCCGGGCAACATCGACGAGGAGGAGAAGCGGCGCCTGATCACGCGCACGCTGCGCGAGGCCAAGGCGATCGCGCGGATCCGCAACAACGGCGCCGTCACCGTCTACGACGTGGTCGAGGAGGACGACCGGCCCTGGATCGTGATGGAACTCGTCGAGGGCAAGTCGCTCGCCGAGGCCATCCGTGAGGACGGTCTGCTGGAGCCAAAGCGCGCCGCCGAGGTCGGCCTCGCCGTCCTCGACGTGCTGCGCTCGGCGCACCGCGAGGGCATCCTGCACCGCGACGTGAAGCCGTCCAACGTGCTGATCGCCGAGGACGGCCGGGTCGTGCTCACCGACTTCGGCATCGCCCAGGTCGAGGGCGACCCGTCCATCACCTCCACCGGCATGCTCGTCGGCGCCCCCTCCTACATCTCCCCGGAGCGCGCCCGCGGGCACAAGCCCGGACCGGCCGCCGACCTCTGGTCGCTCGGCGGGCTGCTGTACGCCGCCGTCGAGGGCACCCCGCCCTACGACAAGGGCTCGGCGATCGCGACCCTCACCGCGGTGATGACGGAGAACCTGGAGGAGCCGAAGAACGCCGGCCCGCTGCGGGACGTCATCTACGGGCTGCTCAACAAGGACCCCGACCACCGGCTCGACGACGCCGGCGCCCGCGCCATGCTGACCAAGGTCATCCACGCGCCCGCCCCCGACGAGATCGATCCGGCCGACGCCACCAAGGTCGTACCGATCCCGCCCCAGCCGGACGAGGGGACGCGCCGGGGCGGCGCCGGCGGCAAGCGGGCCGAGGAGGCCGGGGAACGGCTGCGCGGGGCGCTGCGCTCGGTGCGCAAGGCCGCCGTCGGGGCGGGTGCGGCCGGTGCGGCCGCCGCCTCGCGGAGCAGGCAGGGCGGTACGGGCTCCGGGTCCGGCGCGGACTCCGGCGCCACCGGGGCGGGCGCGTCCGGTACCGCCGCGTCCGGTACCGCCGGAACGGCCGCCGCGACGGGATCGGCGCAGGGTCCGGGCGCAGGCGCGCAGGGCGCGAACGCTCCCGGCGGCAAGCGGAGTTCCGGCTGGCCCGTCGTGCCGCCGCCGGACCTGCCGGCCAGGCCCGTGCCCCGGGCACCGCTCACCGACGTGGTACCGCGCCGGACGCTGATCGCCATCGCGGTGATCGTGGCGCTCGCCGTGCTCGGCACCGTGCTGGCGCTCACCCTCGGCGGCGACGACGAGAAGGGCGCCGAGGGCGGCAACGGCGGCAAGCCCGTCGCCTCCGCGGGACCGAGCGGCGAGACCAAGCAGGACGACGAGGGCGGCACCGGCACCGACGGCGCCGCCTCCGACCCGGCGACGGACGGTGACGCGAGCGGTACCCCGGACGGCGGCGCGAGCGCGTCCGGCGAGGCGGACGGCGGGTCCCCGGACGCCGGGAAGTCCGAGGACCAGGAGGACGTGGCCGCCACCCACAAGGGCGGCCAGGGATACCGCATCGGGCTGCCCGAGGGCTGGAAGTTCGCCTCCACGGGCGCCTCGGGCGACCGGTTCACCGGCCCCGGCGGGCAGAAGCTGCTGGTGGCCTGGACCTCCACGCCCAAGGGCGACCCGGTCGCCGACTGGAAGAACCAGGAGCGGTACATGGTCCGCTCGCAGTACAAGAAGATCCGCATAGAGAAGGTGGACTACCGGGGCTGGAACACGGCCGACTGGGAGTTCACCTACTCCGACGGCGGCACCAAGTACCGCACCGTGGACCGGGGCTTCGTCGTCAACGACCACCAGGGCTACGCGCTCATGTACACCGCGAAGGCCGACGACTGGGACGGCGACCTGCGCCGGGACACCTGGCGGACCCTGACGAAGTCCTTCGAACCCAAGTCCTGAGCGGACGGCTCCGGGTTTGAGCGGCGCGATATCTGGCATCAGCTCTTTGCGGGTTGCCTCCGGCACGTATCGTGAGTGCTTGCGGACCGTACGCAGCCGGAACGGCCCGCCGGGCGAACGGAATTGACCGACGGGCTGCCGGGGGTGGCGACGTGGACGACTATGCGGGACGGGTGCTCGCCGACCGCTACCGCCTGCCCCTGCCGCCGTCCGACGAGTACGAACTCACCGAGACCCGGGCGTTCGACACCTACAGCGGCCAGGAAGTCCTGGTCCGGCAGGTCCCGTTGCCGGAGGTCGTCGAGGCCGAGGTGCTCGACGCGGACGGTCTTCCCGACGGCTTCACGGCCCGTGACGGCGGCGTCCGGCACCCCGGCAGGCGGACCTCCGGCGGGAGCACCGGCATCCGGCGGCCGGCCGACCCCGTGGTGCGGCGAGCCGTCGAGGCCGCGCAGGCCGCCGCCGCCGTTCCCGACCACCCGCGCCTCGACCAGGTCTTCGACGTGTTCGCCGAGGGCGGGTCGCTGTGGATCGTCAGCGAGCTGGTCGCCGCGAGGCCGCTGGCCGCGCTCCTCGCCGAGCAGACGCTGACGCCCTACCGCGCGGCGGAAGTGGCCTCCGACATCCTGCTGGCGCTGCGGGTGCTGCACACGTACGGCTGGGTGCACCGCAACATCACCGCGCGCACCGTGCTCGTCTGCGACGACGGGCGGGTCATGCTGACCGGCCTGGCGGTCGGGGCCGCCGAGGAGGCGCTGTGCGGGTACGACCCCGTCCCGCCGCCCGACGAGGACCCCGCCCCCGGCCCGCTCGACCCAGGCGGAACCTTCGGCCCCGGCGGCGGTCTGCCCGGCCCGGGCGGCGCCGGGCCCGGGATGCCGGGGCCGGCCGGAGCGCGGGCCGGAATCCTGGGTTCCGGTGATTCCGGAGTCCTCGGCCCCGGTGACGCCGATCCGGAGGCCGCCCGGCGGGCCGCCATCGAGGCCCGGGGCGTCGGCGGGCTGCCGGTCTCGGGGGCCGTGGGCCCGGGTGCACCCGCCCCTCTCGCGCCCGCACAGCTCGACACCAGCGGCGACCTCCGCGCCGCCCGCGCCGGAGCGATCGCCGCGTACCGCGCCGGGGCCCGTGCCGCCGCCCGCGTCCAGGAGGCCCAGAACGGCCGCGCCGCCCTCCCGGGAGCCCGCCCCGCCCCCGACGACACGGCGGGGCGGCCCGGCCGGGGCGCCGACACCGGCCGACCCGGCGGCTACCCCGCCTTGGGCGCCGAGGAGGGCCGGCCGCCCCATGCGGACGCCGGTCCCGGATCCGCCCACGGCGCCGAGCGAGCCGGCCCGCCGGCCGAGGACGCCGGGCACGGCGCCGCGGTACCGCCCGGGCAGATCGCCGACCCCTACGGCGTACGCACGACCTCCTGGCACGGTGCCACGCCCCGCTCCGGAGGCG
>NZ_QHJH01000069.1 GCF_003947455.1 Streptomyces sp. WAC 04229
CACGCCGCCAGCGTTCGTCCTGAGCCAGGATCAAACTCTCCGTGAATGTTTACCCGTAATCGGGTGACACCACGAGAGCGGAACAGTCGGAGGAATAATCCGACCGTTCACAGCGTCCTCGCTGTGTGTATTTCAAAGGAACCTCAACCTGAACCGGATGAACCGATCAGGCCGGAGGTATCAACATATCTGGCGTTGACTTTTGGCACGCTGTTGAGTTCTCAAGGAACGGACGCTTCCTTTGTACTCACCCTCTCGGGCTTTCCTCCGGGCGCTTCCCTTCGGTCTTGCGTTTCCGCTCTATCAGATCTTTCCGATCCGATTTCCTCGGTGCTTTCCAGGTTCCCGCTTTCGCGTTTCCCTTTCCGGCGGCTCCGACTCTATCAGAGATTCTGAGTCGGAATTCCCGCCCTCCGGGGGCGGCTCCGATCCACGAAGTGGTCGGGTGCCCGTCCGAGCGGAGTTGTAAACGTACTGGAGCGGGACGCCTCGATGCAAATCGAGGCGCCCCGCTCCAGGTTGACGCTGCCGGAGATCCGACGGGCCGTCAGACCTCCACCACGACAGGGAGGATCATCGGCCGGCGCCGGTACGTGTCCGAGACCCACTTGCCGAGCGTCCGGCGCACCAGCTGCTGGAGTTGGTGGGGCTCGACGACCCCGTCCTGGGCCGAGCGCTCCAGTGCTTCGGTCACCTTGGGGAGCACCGCGGCGAACGCGGAGTCCTCGATGCCCGAGCCGCGGGCCTGGACGTGCGGACCCGCGGTGATCTTGCCGGTGGACGAGTCGATGACCACGAAGACCGAGATGATGCCCTCGTCACCGAGGATCTTGCGGTCCTTGAGGGCGGGCTCGCCGACGTCACCGACGGAGAGGCCGTCGACGTAGACGTATCCCGCCTGGACCTTGCCGGAGATCTTCGCCTTGCCCTCGACGAGGTCGACGACGACGCCGTCCTCGGCGATGACGATGCGGTCGTGCGGAACGCCGGTGAGGGCGCCCAGCTCGGCGTTGGCGCGCAGGTGGCGCCATTCGCCGTGGACCGGCATCAGGTTCTTCGGACGGCAGATGTTGTAGAAGTACAGCAGCTCACCGGCCGAGGCGTGGCCCGAGACGTGGACCTTGGCGTTGCCCTTGTGGACGACGTTGGCTCCCCAGCGGGTCAGGCCGTTGATCACGCGGTAGACCGCGTTCTCGTTGCCCGGGATGAGGGACGAGGCCAGGATCACCGTGTCGCCGTTGACGATGCGGATCTGGTGGTCCCGGTTGGCCATGCGGGACAGCGCGGCCATCGGTTCGCCCTGGGACCCGGTGCAGACCAGGACCACTTCGCTGTCCGGCAGATCGTCGAGGGTCTTGACGTCCACGACGAGGCCCGGCGGCACCTTGAGGTAGCCGAGGTCCCGGGCGATGCCCATGTTGCGGACCATGGAGCGGCCGACGAAGGCGACCCGGCGGCCGTATTCGTGCGCCGCGTCCAGGATCTGCTGGATGCGGTGGACGTGGCTGGCGAAGCTCGCCACGATGATCCGCTTGCGGGCGCCGGCGAAGACCTGGCGCAGGACGTTGGAGATGTCCCGCTCCGGCGGGACGAAGCCGGGGACCTCGGCGTTCGTCGAGTCGGAGAGGAGGAGGTCGATGCCCTCCTCACTCAGGCGCGCGAAGGCGTGCAGGTCCGTGAGGCGGCCGTCCAGCGGGAGCTGGTCCATCTTGAAGTCGCCGGTGTGGACGACCATGCCCGCGGGGGTGCGGATGGCGACGGCCAGCGCGTCCGGGATGGAGTGGTTGACCGCGACGAACTCGCAGTCGAAGGGGCCGACGCGTTCGCGGTGCCCCTCCGCCACCTCGAGGGTGTACGGGCGGATGCGGTGTTCCTGGAGCTTGGCCTCGATGAGGGCGAGGGTCAGCTTGGAGCCGATCAGCGGGATGTCCGGCTTCTCGCGCAGGAGGAAGGGGACGCCGCCGATGTGGTCCTCGTGCCCGTGGGTGAGGACGATGCCCTCGATGTCGTCGAGGCGGTCCCGGATGGACGAGAAGTCCGGCAGGATCAGGTCGATTCCGGGCTGCTCCTCCTCGGGGAAGAGCACTCCGCAGTCGACGATCAGCAGACGGCCGCCGTACTCGAAGACCGTCATGTTGCGGCCGATTTCGCCCAGGCCGCCGAGCGGGGTGACCCGGAGGCCGCCCTTCGCGAGCGCCGGGGGACGGCCCAGTTCAGGATGCGGATGACTCAAAAGACTCTCCTCACCACGCACGCCACGTACCGGTGGGCACGTGGCGCGCGTGACGTTCGTGCAGAAGCAGTTGTCGTATGGGGTGCGGGCACCGGTGGCCCGCCTATTCAGTTGTGAAGTCCGTGCGGCCGTGCGGTGGTGCGAAGTCTGTTGTCAGAGCTGTACCCCGCCGGCGGCAAGATCGATCTTGAGCTGGTCTGTCTCCTCGGGCGTGAGACCGACCATCGGCGCGCGCAGCGGTCCGGCGGGCAGCCCCTGGAGGGCGAGCGCGGCCTTGGCGGTCATGACGCCCTGGGTCCGGAACATGCCGGTGAAGACCGGGAGCAGCTTCTGGTGGATCTCCAGTGCCTTCTGTACGTCACCGGCGACGTGCGCGTCCACCATGGCGCGCAGTTCCGGGGTGACGACGTGGCCGACGACGGAGACGAAGCCGACCGCGCCCACGGAGAGCAGCGGCAGGTTCAGCATGTCGTCGCCGGAGTACCAGGCGAGTCCGGAGCGTGCGATGGCCCAGCTGGCGCGGCCGAGGTCGCCCTTGGCGTCCTTGTTCGCGACGATCCGGGGGTGCTCCGCGAGGCGGACCAGGGTCTCCGTGTTGATCGGGACGCCGCTGCGGCCGGGGATGTCGTAGAGCATGACCGGCAGCCCGGCGGCGTCGGTGATCGCCGTGAAGTGCAGGTAGAGGCCCTCCTGCGGGGGCTTGTTGTAGTACGGCGTCACCAGCAGGAGGCCGTGTGCTCCGGCGCGCTCGGCGGCGCGGGCCAGCTCGATGCTGTGCTGGGTGTTGTTGGTCCCGACGCCGGCGACGACGTGGGCCCGGTCGCCGACCGCCTCCAGTACGGCTCGTACGAGGTCCGCTTTCTCCGCGTCGCTGGTGGTGGGGGACTCGCCGGTGGTGCCGTTGACGATCAGGCCGTCGTTGCCTGCGTCCACCAGGTGGGCGGCGAGCCGCTGGGCGCCGTCGAGGTCGAGTGCGCCGTCCGCCGTGAAGGGCGTGACCATGGCGGTGAGGACCCGCCCGAAGGGGGTCTGCGGAGTGGAGGTCGGAGCCATGGGTTACACGCTACTCGTTGCTCAGGGCGGGGTCTGCCTTAGGGCCTGTCGAGAGGTATGTGGAGCCCGGCACTGCCTGCTCGGGGGTTCAAGCAGTGCCGGGTCCCTTTGATCAGGCTAGATGAACTTCTCGAAACGCCGCAATACGGACACTTCGCACGGCTGATGCGCACATGTGTGCCCGGCTTCGGGACGCGTTACGGCGCGACGCGGCCGTTGGCGTTGAAGGCGGCGTGGGTGAGGGGCATGAGCCGGGCCCACTCCGTCTCCATCTTCTCGCCGACCATCTCGATCTCCCGCTGCGGGAAGGAGGGCACCTTCGCCAGCTCGTGCTGGGTGCGCAGGCCCAGGAAGTGCATCAGCGAGCGGGCGTTGCAGGTGGCGTACATCGAGGAGTACAGGCCGACGGGGAGCACCGCGCGGGCGACCTCGCGGGCGACACCGGCGGCGAGCATCCGCTGGTACGTGGCGTACGCCTGGCGGTAGGAGTCCTCCATGGCGCCGCCCACCAGCTCGTACTGCTCCGGGCTGCCCTCGACGAAGACGTACTTGCCGGGCCGGCCCTGCTGGACCAGCTTGCGGGAGGTGTCCGGGACGTAGAAGACCGGCTGGAGCTCCCGGTAGCGGCCGGACTCCTCGTTGTACGACCAGCCGACGCGGTGCCGCATGAACTCGCGGAAGACGAAGATCGGGGCGCTGATGAAGAAGGTCATCGAGTTGTGCTCGAACGGGCTGCCGTGCCGGTCCCGCATGAGGTAGTTGATCAGGCCCTTGGAGCGCTCCGGGTCCTTGTCCAGCTCCGCGAGGGACTGCTCCCCGACGGTGGAGACACGGGCGGCGAACAGCACGTCGGAGTCGGTCGCGCTGCTCTTGACCAGCTCGACGGTGACGTCGCTGCGGAGTTCGATCTTGGAGTCGTCGGGGGGTGTGTCGGTCACGGTGTGGAGGGCCTTCCCAGCTCGTCGTTTGGCGGGGCCACTCTACGGCCACCGCTGAATCGGGCTTTCACTGCCGTGCCGCAATGAAGTCGGTGAAACAGGGCACCTGGAGGGGCGTTCGTTCGTCTGTATGAGTAACAGCGAAGCAGTAAGTCCCCGAAGGGAGACGCAGCTCCATGATCCGCCGGCGTGAACCCGTGCCGTTCGCCTTCGTCGCCGAAGCCGACAGGTTCCGCAGCAATGTCACACCCCCTCCCCGCGAGCGGGCGTCCTTCGGCCAGCAGGCCGGACGCTGGCTGCTCGGTCTCACCGTCGTCGCCGGGATCGCGGGCTCCCTGCTGATCGGGATGCCCGCCCTGTCGACCGACCAGCCCTCGCCGCACAAGCAGCCGTCACAGGCGTCCGAGGGACGCTAGACGGGCCGGGGGACGGTCGGGGCCGCTCCGTCCGGACCCCCGAGAGTGGTGACCGCAGACACAGATCGGTAGCCTCACCGGGCACAGCACATGACATGTGCCATGGAACGAGTGAGGACCAGCCGTGCCCCTGCCCTTCCTGACGGCCGACCGCGCCTTCGACGCGGCCGACGACGTCGCGCTGCCGTACGACGACCGCGATCTGTGGCGCCGGCCCTACCGGCCGGGGCCCTGGCGGGTGGGGGCGGCGGCGCTGATGCTGCTGCTCGCCTCGTTCGTGCTGCTCGCGGCGGTGATCATCGCCGCTACGGGCACGCTGTCCTCGGCCGGCGTCGTCTTCGGCATCGCGGCCGTCGTCATCGCCTGCGCCCTGCGGATGCTGCGCATGGGCGTGTGGGTGAGCGCGCACGGAGTGCGTCAGGTGGCTTTCCTCAGCACGCGCACGGTGGCCTGGCAGCAGGTCGCCAGCATGCGCACGGTGCAGCAGCCGGTGCGCTGGCTCGGGCTGCCGCGCACGGTGCAGGGGCAGGCGCTGCTCCTCGTCCGGCAGGGCCGGTCCACGGACCCGCTGCCACCCCTGCTGACCACGCACAACTCCGACTTCCTCGCCCGCGAGGACGCCTTCGACCGGGCGGCCGACGCCGTGGAGGCGTGGGCCGCCGAGTACCGGCGGGTCTGAGCCGCGCAGCGGTCAGGCCGCCTCGACGGGCTTGCCGTCGTGGAGGGCGATCGCCCGCTGCATCGCCTTGCGGGCCCGCGGGGTGTCGCGGGCGTCGTGGTAGGCGACGGCCAGACGGAACCAGCTGCGCCAGTCGTCCGGGGCGTCCTCCGTCTCGGCCTTGCGCAGGGCGAAGACCTCGTCGGCCGACTCCCGGTCGACGCGGCCGCTGGGGGTGCGCTTCAGGTCGTCCACAGGCAGTCCGCCCTCGGCGTCGAGTTCCGCGGCGAGCTGGTTGGCCCTGCGGACGAACTGGGTGTTCTTCCACAGGAACCAGATGCCGATGACCGGCAGGATCAGCACCGCGACGCCGAACGTGACGGTGAGGGGTGTGCCGGCCTCGATGAGCATCACGCCGCGGCCGCCGGCCAGGACGAAGTAGAAGACCAGGACGGCGGCCGTGACGAGGTAGGAGATCTTCGCGCGCATGGGGTCAGGGGCTCTGTTCGGGGTCCGGGCCGGGTCTCAGCTCAGGTCCAGGAAGTGTTCCAGGCCGAAGGTGAGGCCCGGGGTGGTGACCACCCGGCGGGCGCCCAGCAGGATGCCCGGCATGAAGCTGCTGTGGTGCAGGGAGTCGTGCCGGACGGTGAGGGTCTCCCCCTCGCCGCCGAGCAGGACCTCCTGGTGGGCGAGGAGGCCGCGCAGGCGGATCGCGTGGACCGGGACACCGTCGACGTCCGCGCCGCGGGCGCCGTCCAGGGCGGTGGCAGTGGCGTCGGGCGCCGGAGCGGAGCCTGCCTTCTGCCGCGCCTCGGCGATCAGCTGGGCGGTGCGGGTGGCGGTGCCGCTGGGGGCGTCCACCTTGTTCGGGTGGTGCAGCTCGACGACCTCGACGGACTCGAAGTACGGGGCGGCGAGCTGCGCGAACTTCATGGTGAGCACGGCGCCGATGGAGAAGTTGGGCGCGATGAGCACGCCCGTCTCCGGGGAGGCGTCGAGCCAGGAGTTCAGCCGCGCGAGGCGTTCGTCGGTCCAGCCGGTGGTGCCGACGACGGCGTGGATGCCGCGGCTCACGCAGTAGTCGAGGTTGTCCATCACCGAGGCGGGGGTGGTCAGCTCGACGACGACCTGGGCGCCGGTGCCGGCCAGCGTGTCCAGGCTGTCGCCCCGGCCGAGGGCGGCGACCAGCTCCATGTCCTCGGCGGCCTCGACCGCCCGTACCGCCTCGGAGCCGATCCGGCCCTTGGCACCGAGGACGGCCACGCGCAGCTTGCTCATGTCTCTTGCTTCCTTACCGGGGATCGTTAGGCGACGGCGTCGTGCAGCCGGGACGCCTGCTTGTCCTTCAGCGGGCCGATGACCGACAGCGAGGGCCGCTGCCCCAGGACGTCGCGGGCGACCGCGCGGACGTCGTCCGGCGTGACCGAGGCTATCCGGGCCAGCATGTCGTCGACGGACATCTGCTCGCCCCAGCACAGCTCGCTCTTGCCGATGCGGTTCATCAGCGCGCCGGTGTCCTCCAGGCCGAGGACCGTGGAGCCCCGGAGCTGGCCGACGGCGCGGCCGATCTCGTCGTCGGTCAGTCCGTGCTCGGCGACGTGGTCCAGCTCGTCGCGGCAGATCTTCAGCACGTCGTGCACCTGCGAGGGCCGGCAGCCCGCGTAGACGCCGAAGAGGCCGCAGTCGGCGAAGCCCGACGTGTACGAGTACACGCTGTAGGCGAGACCGCGCTTCTCGCGGACCTCCTGGAACAGACGCGAGGACATGCCGCCGCCCAGGGCGGTGTTGAGCACGCCCATCGCCCAGCGCCGGTCGTCGGTGCGGGCCAGGCCCGGCATGCCGAGGATGACGTGGGCCTGCTCGGTCCTGCGGCCGATCAGCTCCATGCGCCCGGCGGCCCGGACGGTGCGCCGTCCGCCGCGCGGGGCCACGGGTGGGGCCACCGGCTCACGGAAGGCGCCGGCCTTCTCGAAGGCGGCGCGGACCTGGCGTACGACCTTGTTGTGGTCGACGTTGCCGGCCGCGGCGACCACCAGGTGGGTGGGGTCGTAGTGCTTCTTGTAGAAGCGGCGGATGCGGTCGGCGGTGAGGGCGTTGACCGTGTCGACGGTGCCGAGGACGGGGCGGCCGAGGGCGCTGTCGCCGAACATGGTGTGCGCGAAGAGGTCGTGCACGCAGTCGCCCGGGTCGTCCTCGGTCATCGCGATCTCTTCGAGGATGGCGCCGCGTTCGACGTCGACGTCCTCCTCCTGGATCAGGGAGCCGGTCAGCATGTCGCAGACGACGTCGATGGCGAGCGGCAGGTCGGTGTCGAGCACGCGTGCGTAGTAGCACGTGTACTCCTTCGCCGTGAACGCGTTCATCTCGCCGCCGACGGCGTCGAGGGCGGCGGAGATGTCCAGGGCGCTGCGTCTGCGGGTGCCCTTGAAGAGCAGGTGCTCCAGGTAGTGGGTGGCGCCGTTCAGGGCCGGGGTCTCGTCGCGGGAACCGACGTGGGCCCAGATGCCGAAGGTCGCCGAGCGGACCGAGGGCAGGGTCTCGGTGACGATCCGCAGGCCGCCCGGGAGGGTGGTCCGGCGGACCGTGCCGGTGCCGTGCTCGCCCTTGATCAGGGTTTGGGTACGGGCGACGGCCCGCGCCTCCGAGGAGGTGCGGGCCGTCGCCTTGGAGCCACGGGGCGTCACTTGTCGCCGTCGTCCTTCTTCTCTTCGCCGCCTTCTTCGCCCTCGATCACGGGGATCAGGGAGAGCTTGCCGCGCGAGTCGATCTCGGCGATCTCGACCTGGACCTTCTGGCCCACACCGAGGACGTCCTCGACGTTCTCCACGCGCTTGCCGCCGGCCAGCTTGCGGATCTGCGAGATGTGCAGCAGACCGTCCTTGCCGGGCAGCAGGGAGACGAACGCGCCGAAGGTGGTCGTCTTCACGACCGTGCCCAGGTAGCGCTCGCCGACCTCGGGCATGGTCGGGTTGGCGATGCCGTTGATCGTGGCGCGGGCGGCCTCGGCGGCCGGGCCGTCGGCGGCACCGATGTAGATGGTGCCGTCGTCCTCGATCGTGATGTCGGCGCCCGTGTCCTCCTGGATCTGGTTGATCATCTTGCCCTTGGGGCCGATGACCTCGCCGATCTTGTCGACCGGGATCTTCACGGTGATGATCCGCGGCGCGTTCGGGGACATCTCGTCCGGCGTGTCGATCGCTTCCATCATCACGTCGAGGATGTGGAGGCGGGCGTCACGGGCCTGCTTGAGGGCGGCGGCCAGGACGGAGGCGGGGATGCCGTCCAGCTTGGTGTCGAGCTGGAGGGCGGTCACGAACTCCTTGGTGCCGGCGACCTTGAAGTCCATGTCGCCGAAGGCGTCCTCCGCACCGAGGATGTCGGTGAGGGCGACGTAGTGCGTCTCGCCGTTGATCTCCTGGGAGATCAGGCCCATGGCGATACCGGCGACGGGGGCCTTCAGCGGCACACCGGCGTTCAGCAGCGACATGGTGGAGGCGCAGACCGAGCCCATCGACGTCGAGCCGTTGGAGCCGAGGGCCTCGGACACCTGGCGGATCGCGTAGGGGAACTCCTCGCGCGTCGGCAGCACCGGCACGATCGCGCGCTCGGCGAGGGCGCCGTGGCCGATCTCGCGGCGCTTCGGGGAGCCGACGCGGCCGGTCTCGCCGACGGAGTACGGCGGGAAGTTGTAGTTGTGCATGTAGCGCTTGCGGGTCACCGGGGAGAGGGTGTCCAGCTGCTGCTCCATGCGGAGCATGTTGAGGGTGGTGACGCCCAGGATCTGGGTCTCGCCACGCTCGAACAGCGCGGAACCGTGCACGCGCGGGATGGCCTCGACCTCGGCGGCCAGGGTGCGGATGTCGGTGACACCGCGGCCGTCGATGCGCTTCTTCTCCTTGATGACGCGCTCACGCACCAGGGACTTGGTCAGCGAGCGGTACGCGGCGGAGATCTCCTTCTCGCGGCCCTCGAACTCCGGGAGGAGCTTCTCGGCGGCGAGCGTCTTGACGCGGTCCAGCTCGGCCTCGCGCTCCTGCTTGCCGGCGATGGTGAGCGCCTGGGAGAGCTCGGGCTTGACGGCGCCGGCGAGGGCTTCCAGGACGTCGTCCTGGTAGTCCAGGAAGACGGGGAACTCGCCGGTCGGCTTGGCGGCCTTCGCGGCGAGGTCGGCCTGGGCTCGGCACAGCACCTTGATGAAGGGCTTCGCGGCCTCGAGACCGGCGGCGACGACCTCCTCGGTGGGGGCCTCGGCGCCGCCCTCGACGAGCTTGACGGTCTTCTCGGTGGCCTCGGCCTCGACCATCATGATCGCGACGTCGCCGTCCTCCAGGGCGCGGCCCGCGACGACCATGTCGAAGACGGCGTCCTCGAGCTCGGTGTGCGTCGGGAAGGCCACCCACTGACCGCGGATCAGTGCGACGCGGACGCCGCCGATCGGGCCGGAGAAGGGCAGGCCGGCCAGCTGCGTGGACGCGGAGGCGGCGTTGATCGCCACGACGTCGTACAGGTGGTCGGGGTTGAGGGCCATGATCGTGGCGACGACCTGGATCTCGTTGCGCAGGCCCTTCTTGAAGGACGGGCGCAGCGGGCGGTCGATCAGGCGGCAGGTGAGGATGGCGTCCTCGGAGGGGCGGCCCTCACGGCGGAAGAAGCTGCCGGGGATCTTGCCGGCGGCGTACATCCGCTCCTCGACGTCCACCGTGAGCGGGAAGAAGTCGAGCTGGTCCTTGGGGTTCTTGGAGGCGCTCGTGGCCGACAGCACCATGGTGTCGTCGTCCAGGTAGGCCACGGCGGAACCGGCGGCCTGCCTGGCCAGCCGTCCCGTCTCGAAGCGGATGGTGCGGGTGCCGAACGCGCCGTTGTCGATGACGGCTTCGGCGTAGTGGGTCTCGTTCTCCACTAGTGATTTCTCCGATACTTTGTCGTCTTTTGTCCCGCGCCGCCCGTGTGGCGGGGGGACGATGCCGGAGAAGCGTTCCGTGCAATGCGGGCCGGTCTTCGATCGAAGCACCCGGGATTCTGCCCCCGGGGGCCACTACCGAGGACCGGCGGCGGCGAAGCGCGCTTCTCCTCGTTTCGTTCGTCGAGTCCTACGTCGTACGTGCTGTGTCTGATACCACACTACAAAGGGCGGGCGACACCGCGCACGTACAGCAAAGGGAGCGGCCCCCGAACGAATGGGAACCGCTCCCTTCACGGCGTCCTACTTGGCGCCCGCCGCACCGCGGCGGATGCCGAGGCGCTCGACCAGCGCACGGAAGCGCTGGATGTCCTTCTTGGCGAGGTACTGCAGCAGCCGGCGACGCTGGCCGACCAGGATCAGCAGACCACGACGGGAGTGGTGGTCGTGCTTGTGGGTCTTGAGGTGCTCGGTCAGGTCGGAGATCCGACGGGACAGGAGCGCGACCTGGACCTCGGGGGAGCCGGTGTCGCCCTCCTTGGTACCGAACTCGGAGACGATCTGCTTCTTCACTGCGGCGTCGAGCGACACGCGTACTCCTCTTAGTCTGTGTGTGGCCACCGAGTGCCCCCGGTCTACGTCTCGGGGGATCTTCCGTAACTCGGAAGGCGGGGATCCGCTGGGCGCGGCCTCCAGGGCTCAGGCTCCGGGGGCGCGTACACATACGGCCGTCACACAGCGTACCAGCCTGGACGGAGGCCCTTTTCCCCAGGCTCGGCGGCCCGTCCGCCACCCTTGCGGTCACGGTTATCCACAAACCGCTGAACAGGCAGAACGACGAGAAGTAGGGTGACCGCACAGACAGCTCGCAGTGCAGGAAGGACCGCCCACCATGGTCGATGCCGAGGACCAGGAACTCAAGGCGCGCAAGGACCGGGAGCGGGACGAGCTCTACGCCCTCGACATCTCCAGCGTCGAATGGCACAGCGCGCCCGGCACCGAGGAGCACGAGGAGCGGGTGGAGATCGCCTACCTGCCCGAGGGTGCCGTGGCCATGCGGTCGTCGCTGGACCCGGACACTGTGCTGCGGTACACGGAGGCGGAGTGGCGGGCGTTCGTGCTCGGGGCGCGGGACGGGGAATTCGACCTGGAGCCCGCGGGGCGGGATGCCGAGGGCGGCGGCCAGTAGCATCCCGGCGGGCGGCGGCCACGCGGCGGCCGCCCGCGCAATCCGCCTCAATTTCCTGACATCGACCGCGCCGCGGCATAGACGTCGAACACGGCGAGCGCCAGGGGAATCAACGTCAGCAGCACGAAGACTTCGGCGATCTCCATGAACCGTCCCCAGAAAGGCGTCACGCCGCGCCGCGGGACCATCAAGCCGATCGCGGTGACCAGGGCCACGGCCCCCACGACCACCGCGGCCAGCCACACGCTGCGGATGTCAAGGGCGCCGGTGTCGCCCTTGAGCGCGTCGTGCCAGTACTCCACTGGGGGGTTCATCGCCAATCCCAGACCGAGGAAGACGAGACAGGCGAGCCCGGCGGCCAGCGATGCGGCGACCTGAGCGGTGTAGCGGAAGAGCTGAGCCCGCATCACCATCGCGACCCCGGTGGCGAGCGTAAGCAGTTGCGCCCACACGTTGTCCGTGAAGCTCAGCACGATCGACGCGCCCACCGAGATCAGCGCACAGCCGCCGACCAGTCCCGCGAGGAGTTCGTGGCCGCGACGTGCCTGGGCGGCGACGCGCTCGGCGTCCACGGGTTCCGGGGCGGTGTCGTCCGCCGAGTAGGAGCCGCGCGGCCCGTTGGGCGGCTCGAAGCCGATGGGGATCCTTGCGAAGCGTAGGGACAGGCCCGGCAGGAAGGCGAGGGCGCACACCGACAGGGGCGCGCAGATCGCGGCCGCCTCCATGGGCCGTAGGTCCGTCAGCATCGCCACGAACGTCGTGAGCAGGCCGATCGCCGCGCCGAAGACGAAGGCCACGAAGGGGCTGTCGCCGCCCGGCGACACCAGGGTGAGTACCACGGACACGACCAGGACAGCCGCGCACGCCAACAGGAACTGAAGCCGCCCGACGCCCTGCCCGTCGGCGAGCGGCAGCAGTCCTGAACCGGCCACGGCGATGTTCGGCAGCGCGCCCAGGCCGAGGGCGACCGCGAAACCCCGGTCGTCGTAGACGCGGGCTCGGACACACGCGAAGGTGACGAGAAGGACTCCGGTGACCGCGGCGACTATGCCTTGCAGGCTGTGCATGTCGTGGCGGATGTGGGCACTCCAGACCACGAACGCCGACAGCGCCGCGAGGACCCCTGCGCCGACCAGGCCGGCCACGCGCGTGAGCGCGCCGTCCCACAAGGTGCGGTCGTGGGTGACGGCGGATGCGACGGCCTCCGAGACGTCGTCGAAGACGGCCGGGGGGAGGGAGTCGGCGAACGGGCGCAGTGTGAGCAGTTCGCCGTCCAGGATGCGCTGGGCCGCAAAGGACCGGGCACTGTCGAGGACGGTCCCGTCCCGTCGTACGAGGTGATATCCGACCGGTGCGCCCTCAGCGGGACTCTGCCGGGAGAACCGCAGAATTTCGGGGTACAGGTCGGCGACCGGTACGTCGTCGGGCAGTGCCACGTCGATGCGGCTGTCGGGCGCAACGATGGTGACCCGGCAGAAGCCGAGCCCCGAGCCCGCCGCGGCCGGGGCGACGGTGCCCCCCGCTCCGCCTGTCGCGCCGGTGGGCGCGGAGGCCGTCATGGTCACCCGGTGTTCCCCCTCATAGGTGATGTCGGAAAGGTGCGGTACGGACGCGGCCTCGCCGCCGCCCGGACGCCTGGCAGGTGTGCGCTTCTGCCGAGCGTTGCGCGGTCCACAAGGTTCCCGGCCCTGTTCCCGGCGGGTTCGCAAGTGCGCACGCGTCGCACAGGCACCCTACCGCCCGGTGCTGTCGGTGCGTGTCAGTAGGATCGCCCTCCGCGACCGACGTGCGCCGGGAGACGGGCGGCGGACGGAACGGGTCGGCCAGCCAAGGGAATTGGTACGCATTGAGTCACATCATCGTCAAGCGCCCGCCTCGGGCACTGCCGAAGAACGTGCCCACGGAGGAGGTCCACCTCCAGCCACCGCCGGAACTTCCGCGCGGGCAGCAGGAGGGCGTCTGGATGCAACTCCTGCCCATGCTCGGCATGGGCGGGTCCGTGGTTTTCTTCTTCAGTCCCCAGGCCCATCCCTTCATGAAGATCATGGGGATGGTGATGGTGGCGTCCACCGTCGCCATGGGTGTCGCGATGCTCATCCGCTACCGCCGCGGCAACCAGGGCCAGATGGCCGACATGCGCAGGGACTACCTGCGCTACCTGTCGCAGGCCAGGCGGGCCGCGCAGAAGACGGCGACGGCTCAACGCGACGCCCAGTACTACCTGCACCCCTCGCCCGAGCAACTGTGGGCGCTGGTCGCCGAGGGCAGTCGGACCTGGGAACGGCGCACCGGTGACGAGGACTTCGGACAGGTACGCGTGGGTCTCGGCCCGCAGGCCCTGGCAACTCCCCTGGTACCACCAGAGACCGCTCCGGTGGACGAGCTTGAGCCGCTGACCACGGGCGCCATGCAGCGCTTCCTGGCCACGCACAGCATCCTTGAGGACCTGCCGATGGCGGTCTCACTGAGGGCCTTCTACCACGTGACGATCAGCGGTGAGCCGGTCACCGTTCGCGGCACCGCCCGTGCCGTCACCGCCTCGCTCGCCGCGCTGCACTCGCCCGAGGACCTGGTGATCGCCATCGCCGCCGGGCACGAGTCTGCGCCGGAATGGGAGTGGGCCAAGTGGCTGCCCCACGTCCAGGCCGAGGGTGTCACGGACGGCGCGGGCTCCAGGCGCCTGATCACGGCCGACCCGGCGGCCCTGGAGGACTTGCTCGGCGCTCGTCTTGAGGCCCGCCCCAGGTTCCACCCGGGCGGACGACCGGTGCCCGAGCAGCCGCACCTGGTTGTTGTGCTCGACGGGGTTTCCCTGCTGCCGACGTCGCTGCTGGCCACTCCTGAGGGCCTGCAGGGCGTGACTGTGCTGGAGGTGGTTCCCGGCACCCTCACGACCGGGCGCGGAGACCTCTCTGTCGTCGTACAGCCGAAGGCCCTGCGCCTGGAGTCGGCCCACGGCGCGGTCTACGAGGGCGTGCCCGACGTCCTCTCCGCCCCTGGCGCGGAAGCGCTGGCCCGGCAGCTCGCGCCGCTGCGCATGGGGGCCGGCGGGGACAACGACGAGCCGCTCCTCGCCAATCTGGACTTCACCGACCTGCTCGGTCTCGGCGACGCCGCCTCCGTCGATCCGCTCCGGACGTGGCGGCCACGCTCACAGTCCGAACGGCTCAGGGTACCGATCGGCGTCGGCGAGGACGGCCGGCCCGTGATGCTCGACCTGAAGGAGGCGGCGCAGGAGGGCATGGGGCCGCACGGCCTGTGTGTGGGTGCGACCGGCTCCGGCAAGTCGGAGCTGTTGCGTACGCTGGTTCTCGGCCTGGCGGTGACCCACTCGTCCGAGACCCTCAACTTCGTACTCGCCGACTTCAAGGGTGGTGCGACGTTCGCCGGGATGGCCCAACTCCCCCACGTCGCCGCCGTGATCACCAACCTCGCGGACGACCTCACGCTGGTGGACCGGATGGGCGACTCGATCCGCGGCGAGCTCAACCGCCGGCAGGAGCTGCTCCGCGACGCGGGCAACTACGCCAACATTCACGACTACGAGAAGGCCCGCGCGGCGGGTGCCGCGCTGCAGGCGATTCCCTCGCTCGTCCTGGTCATCGACGAGTTCAGTGAACTGCTCACGGCGAAACCGGACTTCATCGAGATGTTCGTGCAGATCGGCCGCATCGGCCGGTCACTCGGGGTGCATCTGCTGCTCGCCTCGCAGCGGCTCGAGGAAGGACGCCTGCGCGGACTGGAGACCTATCTGTCCTACCGGATCGGTCTGCGCACCTTTTCCGCGGCCGAGTCCCGGGCCGCGCTCGGCGTCCCGGACGCCTACGAGCTGCCGAACGTCCCCGGTTCCGGCTTCCTGAAGTTCGGTACCGACGAGATGGTGCGTTTCAAGGCCGCGTACGTGTCGGGGGTGTACCGCGCGAGTGCACGGCAGACGGCGTCCTCCGGCGGCCCGCCGCCGGTCGACCGGCGGCCGGTGCTGTTCACCGCCGCCGAGGTCCCGGTGCGGTACGCGGCGGTACCGCCACAGCGCGAGGAGGGTCTGGACGAGTCGGGCGACGCCCTCGCCGACACCGTGCTCGACGTCGTCGTCCGGCGGCTGGAGGCGCAGGGCCCGTCGGCACACCAGGTGTGGCTGCCGCCGCTGGACAGCCCGCCGTCGCTCGACGCGCTGCTGCCCGGCCTCGCCCCGGTGGCAGGGCGCGGCCTGACCCAGCCCGGCTACGAAGGCGCGGGGCGACTCGTGGTGCCGCTCGGCATCGTGGACAAGCCGTACGAGCAGCGCCGGGACCCGTTGTGGGTGGACTTCTCGGGCGCCGCCGGCCACATGCAGATCCTGGGTGGACCGCAGTCGGGCAAGTCGACGCTGCTGCGGTCGCTCATCTCGTCCTTCGCCCTCACGCACACCCCGCACGAGGTGCAGTTCTACGGACTGGACTTCGGTGGCGGCGGCCTGTCGGCGGTGGCCGGCCTGCCGCACGTAGGCGGTGTGGCCTCACGCCTCGATCCCGAGAAGGTACGACGCACGACGGCCGAGGTGTACGGCGTGCTGACCCGCCGGGAGGAGTACTTCCGTACGACGGGCATCTCCTCGATCGCAGAGTTCCGCGCCCGCCGCGCGCGAGGCGACATCACGGTGACCGATCAGCCGTGGGGCGACGTGTTCCTTGCGATCGACGGGTGGGGGAACTTCCGCGCGGACTACGAGGCGCTGGAGTCGATCGTGCTGGACATCGCGGCCCGCGGACTCGGCTACGGCATCCACGTGGTCCTCACCGCGTCGCGCTCCATGGAGGTCCGCAGCAACCTCAAGGACCACCTGATGAACCGCCTCGAACTCCGGCTTGGCGACCCGATGGACTCCGAGTTCGACCGCAAGGTCGCGGCGACCGTACCGACGGGCGTTCCCGGGCGTGGCCAGACTCCGCAGAAGCAGCACTTCATGGCGGCGGTCCCGCGCATGGACGGGCTGTCCTCCGACACGGACCTCGCAGAGGCCACGCAGGCGCTCGGGAACGAGGTCACGCGGCACTGGCAGCAGCCGGGTGCGCCCGCGGTGCGGTTGCTGCCACGCGAGTTCCCGGTGCACGAGCTGCCGCCGGGCGACCGGTTCCCGCGACGTGGCGTGTCGTTCGCGCTCGACGAGGACAACATCGAACCGGTCTTCGTGGACTTCGACCAGGATCCGTTCTTCCTGATCTTCGGCGAGAGCGAGTCCGGCAAGTCCAACCTGCTGAAGGTGCTCATCCAGCGGCTCACCGAGCGCTACGACGGCGACTCCTGCAAGCTGTTCGTCATCGACAACCGCCGCTCCCTGCTGGGGGTGACCCCGCCCTCGCACCTCGCCGAGTACGTGCCCATGTCGAATCAGATGCAGCATCACATGGACGCGCTGGCCGAACTGATGCAGCGCCGTACGCCGACCGCCGACGTCACGCCGGAGCAGTTGCGCGACCGCAGTTGGTGGCAGGGCCCGACGGTGTACATCGTCATCGACGACTTCGACCTGGTGGCCACGTCGAGCGGCAACCCGCTGGCGGGCCTGACGGAACTCCTCCCCTTCGCCAGGGACGTCGGCGTGCGCTTCATCATCGCCCGCTCGACCGCGGGCGCGGGCCGCGCCGGTTACGAGGCCTTCATGCAGCGCCTCAAGGAACTCGGCGCCCAGGGCGTCGTCCTCGGCGGCGATCCGGCAGAGGGCGACCTGCTCGGCGGAGTACGGCCGCGTCCGATGCCGCCGGGGCGGGGTGTGTTCGTGTCGCGGCGGCGAGGGAAGCCGCTGGTGCAGGTGGGGTTGGTGGAGGACCCCGGCGGCCGGTGGTGAACGGGGCCCTGGCGGCCGGTCCGGTCCGCCAGACGGCCTTCGGGTGAACTGCTCCAGATACGAGAGAGGGTGGGCGTCTCCCGTGCACGCCCACCCTCGTCCTCGTCGCAGCAACGGCTCGGACCGCCTGCGCCAGTTACCCCACCTGCCGCACCGGCGGCTACTGCAGGTACCTGGACGCCGCCAGGTCGCCCTCCATGTACGTACCGCCGGACGAGCCGACGACGTGTCCGATGCTCATGAGGGCCTGGTGGATGTCACTGGTCTCCTTGCGCCAGAGTTCCAGCTTCAGCCCATAGGCTTCCTGAGCCTTGCCCGCCCAGTACTGTTTGCTGCCTTCCACCATCTTGGTGAGCTGCTGAATGTCCTCGTCGAGCAGCTTCGCCTCGTTGGCGAGGTTGGTCGCCGCGAAGTCGAGTCCGTCGTAGGTCACCTGCAGACCGTCGGCGTTACGGCTCATCTCTGCTTACCCCTTCTCGTTCCGGATGTGCTCCGGCTGTGGCTGTTGTCTGCACCGCGCGCCTTGCCCAATCGGGCGTCCGGTGCCTGTTGACCGCTCGCCTCAGAACGAGCTGAGGGGCGACGACTGCACGGTGGGAGCGCCGTCGTTGACGTTGATCTTGTTCACGGCGGCAAGGACTTCGTCTTCCTTGCTGTCCTTGATGTTGCGCGTCGCGGTCATCGCGTCCACGACGTCGGCGAGGATGCGGCCCATGTTCTGCAGGGACGTGTTGATCTCGTACTGCTTCTTGTCGAACGCGGCACGGCCGATGCCCTGCCACTGGCCCTCAAGGCTGTCGATCACACCCTGAAGGTTGTGCACCCGCTTGCGGATGCTCTCGAACTTCTCGTACATGTCCTTCTGCAGCTTGATGACTGCTGCATCTTCGAGCTTCTGGTCGACGGCCATGATCCGCCCCTGCCCTCCCTGTTGCTTCTCTCGTTACGACACCGACGACGCCAGTGTCAGTTCGCGCGCCGCGCGCGCAGTACGGCGAAGGCGCCGCCACCGATGACGACGACTGCTGCGGCGCCGCCCAGTGTGATCCAGAGGGTGCTGCTGCTGTCGTTCGATGCGTTCGCCGAGACGGCATTCGCATCGTCCGATCCTGCTGCCGCCTGCTTGTCCTTGGCAGTCCCTCCCGCACCCTGTGACGCAGCCGAGTCACCCGCGGACGGCTCGGGCGAGGCTGACGCCGGGGGAATCTCCGTCACCAGTTTCTCCCCCTTCTGCGTGTTCTCCTTCGCGAGCGGGTCGGAGTACGGCTCACCGGCGTCGTAATTCGGGTTCGCCAGCACCGAGCGGGGACGGATGGTGCCGTAGCCGGCGGTCGCGGTCGGCTCGTCCTTGGGCCACTTGCGGCCGGCCGTATCGATCAGCGCACGGGTGACCTGGTTCGCCGTCCAGTCCGGGTGAGCGGACCAGATGAGGGCGGCTGCCGCGGAGGTGATGGCGGTGGCGGAGCTGGTGCCTACGAGATCGTGACAATACTGGTCGAAGCTCGGCTTGCAGTAGCCGGGGATGTTCTCGCCTGGGGCGACCAAGTCCACGTAACGGCCCGACTGGGCGAAGTCCGATATGCGGCTCTTTTCATCGATGGATGACACACCGATGACATACGGATAAGCGGCGGGGTAGTCGATGTAGCCGCTGTCCCGACCCTCGTTCCCCACGGCCGCAATCAGCAACTTGCCGTGAGAAGCAGCGTACTTGACCGCTGCTTCGAATTCCGGCTCGTAGGCAGGGGAGCCGAAGGACATGCTGATGATTCGCGCGTCGCTGTCCGCAATGGCTTTGATCACTTCCATGGGCGTGGGAGCGAGTTCCTCATCCTTGGCGTTGTTCAAGGATGACGACGTGATGCGGTAGGGCACGATCTCCGCACCAGGTGCCAACCCCTTGATCCCGCCATCTGCCCCGGTGCCGGCAATCAATTCCGCCATGGTGGTCCCGTGGCCGTCGTAGTCCTTAGTGGCGCCGTATGCGAGCTGCTTGGGCACCTCGTCAGCCAGGACCTGCCCTTCAAGCGACGGCGTGTCGGGGTTCACTCCACTGTCTATAACAGCGACCTTGATGCCCTGCCCCGTACTGACCTTCCACATCTTTTCGGCCTGCATCGGCCCCAGGTACCACTGCTCCGACTGCACGTCGGCCGCAGCAGCCTCTGGAGCGAAGGCCACACCGACTCCGACCAGGGTGCTCGTGACAATGCCCCCTAGGCGTATGCGTAGTCCGCGACGTGTTGCTGACTTCATGATGAGAAGAGTCCTCGCTCGCGCTCAGTTGACAACTGGCGGCACATCGCGCCGCAGATTCGTAGGCAAGTGTGTCTCTTCGTCCTCGACCAGGTAATCGGGACGCTGCGCCCCTTCTTCCGTACGGTCGTCACGACGGCGGCCACGTCCGCCGGGCCCCCGTACAAGGCCTGCACCGCCACGGGTCATGCCGTTCCGCTCGGCACCGGCAGCAGAATTGCGCCCTGCGGGAACCCCTGTGATGCCAGGCTGCGTCGCAGATCGCCCCTTGCCTGGCTGGGCGCCGGACGCTGCTTCGGCTCCGACAACCGTGCCACGGGGGAACCTTGGACTGTTTCGCTCGGCCGCCCCTGAACTGCCCCCCGGTCTGCCGCCGACTACACCACTCGATCGTGCGCCAGTGACTGGACCTCCTGTCGGTCGCGGTGCCGCCGTGGGATTGGCGCGCGGTGTACCGCCGCTCACCCCTTGCCTCATAGGAGAGGGCCCAACTCCTGAGGTGCCGCCCTTGGCAACGGGCTGCCCTGCAGGCGCCGCACGCCCCACCTGGTTCAAAGGCCCTTGGTTGACCGGACGCCCCGAACTCGGGCCTCCATTGCCCGCACCGCTGGGGGGCACTCGCCCCTGAGCGGACAGGGGCGGCTTGACGCCGGCTGGTCCACCCCTGTCCCGAACCGAGCGGGCAGGGGTAACCGGGGAGCCGTAACCGGTAGTGAACGGAGCAGTCGGCCCGCTGCCTTCGGCCGGAGGCAGCGTGGTCGGAAGAGTGTGGCCGGCGATGGGAGCCGTGGGAAGCGTCGGGATTGCGGCGCTGTCGATGGTCGTCCCAACGGGCACGTCAGCGTAGGCGGTCTCGTCTGTGATGCCGTGAGGAGAAACGACCGTGCCGTCCGTGTCCTGCGGCGGAGCCGGGTCTTCCATGTCAATGGTCGAGTGACTGTCCGAGATGCTCCCGGTCCTGCTTTCCTGTACGCCGCCGGATCCAGACGCAATCGGCGCCCCATCCCGCAAATCTCTGGTGGGCTTCGGCACACCCACGTCCGGCATTGTCGTGAACTTGGGAGGCTCCAGTGCCGTGAGCTGCTGCTCCGATACCGCGTAGTACGACGACAACCGGTTCATCTGATTGATCGCCTCTTGGCGATCCTTCTCCACACGAACCGCTTCGGCGTACTCGTTGTTGCCCTCGACCTGCTTGGGTGTCGGAAGCTGCTCGGGCCGCAAGGCCTTGCTCCCCGGCCTCGTATCACGTGGCGGCATGGCCTTGCGTACGGCTGCCAGGCCGACGGCAGCAGCTGTGATCTGGTCTCCCGCGCCGCCGGCGAAAGTACTCAGCCCGTAGGTGCTGGTGACAAGCGAGCGCCCCCACTTACGGAACGCTTCGCCCGACTCGCCAACCCAGCGGACATTGCCGATGTGCCCTTCCAGTTCCTTGGCAGCGTCCTTGATGGCGTCCCGCGCATCCCACAGCGCCTTGCCGGAGCTCTCCAGGTCTTCTGGATTCGTCTGTTCCACGAGATCGACCATCTCGTTGAGGTCGTGGTTCTCGAAGTTCGTCCGGCCCTGCAAGGCCGGACCCAGCGGCGTCGATTCGACAGCCGACTGCAACATCCTGTTGAAGATCCCGAACGCAGGACGCTCTTCCAGGCGGCGCGTGAAGTCCGCGACGGCGTTCTGTTTGGAGACTCGGTCGTAGTCCGCCTCGTGGTGCTCGTCGGACATCGTCAGAGACTCCCGCTCGTAGCCGTCTGCTTGGTGTGCTGGCCTTCGCCCCCGGCGCCCTCGACCTGCTTGATCTGCGCGTGGATCTGCTCGAAACGGTGGCGCTGCTCCTCTTCGAGATTGTCGAAGCCCACGTGCGCGCCCCTGACGGCGATTCCGATCGCCTCGATCTGCAGGTGCAGGATCTTGGAGAGGGAGGTCAGCTCCTCGTGAACCCGGTTGTACTGGAGGTACAGCCCGTGGGCCTCCGGGAACGCGGCCATGCTGCCGCTGTTCAGCGAGGAGGGCTTGATCCTTTGCGCGCCGATGCGCGTCGGATCACCCGCCGATCCCTCAAGATTGCGAAGCGCGCTGTCCACCCGCTTCACGAATGTCGACAGCGCCTCGCCCGTGACCTCCAGGTTGGCCGCCCTGGCAGCGGACGCCCCTCCCACCATTTCCACCGGAAGCATGCTGGTACCTCCCCCGTTTCCCCGTACATCCATCGTCCGAGCCTGACTGAACCGCTCGCACGCACAACTGATCGTAACCGCGAGAGATCGATACTGTAGCCACCGGGCAGGCCATCCCTAACCGCCGTGTACGCCAGCCTTGTTGCTCGCGCACACACTGGTTTCGACGTTCAACCATCGAAGCGTCGCTCTGACCTCACCTACAACCCTCGCGCCCATGTGACGCGCGCAGAGATCCAACCAGCCGTCGACGTGCCCGCTTGGATCGGGCTACCGGGACGGGCAGGTCGCCCAGCTGCGGCGCACCTTCACCAGGAAGGGCGGCGGACTGTCGAGATCGTCTACCTGGTCAACAACTCGGACGCCCGCGACACCGGCCGCCCCATCAGCCTCTTCCTGGCCGCGTGACAATGGCTTTACCGGGGCCCTGTGCCGGTGTTCCACCTGGTTGCGACGTCGTCACACCGTTCCTCGGCGCTCCATGTCCACCATCTCAAGAGGATTCCAGCAAGTGGCCATTGTCGAAGACACCCCCGCGCTCGCCCACGCTCACCGGGACATTGACCCAGCGGGACTCGCCGTCGACGGTCGATGCGTACTGGCAGCGGCGGCCGGTGTCCTGGTCGTATGCGACGCGTTCGACGTCCGGCACCTTGTCGCAGCGCAGGTGCTTGCTGACCCGGTTGTACTCCCTCCAGAAGTTGCCGTAGACGGACTTCGCCGTCAGCACGGCCTGGCCGGCGTTGATGATTTCGTACAGTTTCAAGTCACCGGCCGGCTCGTCGAAGTGGATGCACCAGGTCACCTTCACGCCTTCGTAGCTGACGGTGCATCGAGTGGTCGCGCCCGGCTCCTTGCTCACCTTGCCGCCCTCGCACGCGGCGTTGGTCTTCCCGGGTATCCCGGCCATGTCCACGGTCTGTTTGCGCATCGTCCACAGCATTCGCTCAGTGGGCGTGGCGTCGTCGGTGGGCTCCGGCGGCAGAGAGCCGCGCAGCGTCTTCACCGTCAGGAGCTCAGGCTCGGCCGAGGTGATCGCCACGGGCAGTTCCTTGCCGCTCTTCGGCAGCGCGGTGTCGGCAGGGCGGGAAGCGCTCTCGTCAGCCGATCCCGACCCACCGCAGCCCGCGGGGACGAGAGCGATCAGGGCCACGCCCACAAGATTTCTACCGATGCGCATGAGGCCACAATCTAGCCAGAGGTGCAGCCCATCGAGTTCTACTGGCAGCCACCTTGGCTTTTGATCGGCACGCAGGCGCGAGAGTACGCCGTCGCTCCGGGTCCGTCGGCCGGCTTCGGCAGGGGAGGCCGGGCCACGGGGCGTGCACCTGCCGGGATACAACCGTTATCGTCCAGTTTGGGCAATTAACTACCGGCCCCCTGGGCGGGCGATGATATAAGCGATGGGTGATCAGGTCGGTGGCTGCACGAGTACGATGCAGCGGCGTCCGGACGGACTGGGGGAATCGTGACGTTCGAGCAGGAATGGGCCCAACTGCGCGAGGCGGCGTCGGCCAAGCAGACCGCCATGCAGATCGACAGCCTTCCGGCGGAGGGCGGCAGGGGCGGCGGGAAGGACCTGGTAGTCCACCGGGACGACCTCGGCGCCATCGGCAACGACGCGTACGACCTGCTGGGACGGCTGACGAAGGACGGTGACCACGCCCGTGTCTCCACGTTCGACGCGGCGACGGCACTGACCAACGGAGACTTCGTCTGTGGTTCGGGCTTGCTGAAGGTGCACGACAACTGGCAGACCCATCTCGGGACGTTGCTGGACGCCTGTGGGCAGATATCGAATCACCTCGATTACAGCAGGGCCCGGCACACCAAGGACGAGGCGAAGGTCGAGGGGGATCTGACCCGGATCTCCGTACTCACGGAATACATGAAGTAGGGCTCGGGGGAGCGCGCAGGATGCTGAAGTACGAGGACATCATCGACGCCCCGTTGGGGAAGCTGAAGACCGCCGTCGACGACTGGTCGGAAATGACTAGAAAGCTGGACACACTCGCCACCGACGCCACCGACGGAATGAAGGCCAAGGCGGACAAGGCGGCCTGGGAGGGCGTCAACGCAGGCGTCACCAAGGCGTTCATCCGCAAGACCGTCGAGGAGTTCGCAGACGCCGTGGTCGAGGCCAAGGGCGTGCACCGGATCCTTCAAGAGGGCTACACGGCCATCAAGAAGGCCAAGGACGATTTGGTCAACATCAGGGACCACGAGGGTCCCGGGGCCGGTGTCCGGGTCGACGGCAATGGCAAGGTCACGGCGAAGAAGCCGTTGTCCGAGATCCCCGCGGCGCGCCACGACCCCGACTACAGCAAGCTCCTGCAGGAGGAGAAGAAGAACATCGAGTCGTGGCAGAAGAAGATCGACCTCATCGTCGACAACTGCAACGACACCGACGTCTCCTTGAACAACACCCTTGCGGCCAACGCCACCGGCCGCAAAGACTTCGGTGCCCCCAAGTACACCAAGCTGGACCAGGAGGAGGCGGCCCGTGCCGCGGCCCTGGCGGCTCACGGCCGGGACATCTCACACAAGGATCTGGTGAAGCTCAACGAGCTTTTGAAGGACAACAGTTCGTCGGTGGAGTTCTCCAAGTACTTCTACGAGAAGCTCGGCCCCGAAAAGTCGCTCGCGTTCTTCGGCCAGCTCGCCACGGACACGTATGACTACAGCAAGGTCGACCCGGAACGACTCAAGGACGTCCAGGAGCTCCAGAAGAACCTCGGCCTCAACCTGGCCACCGCCTCCCACGACAAGGCGTTCACCGACAAGTGGGGTCCGGAGCTGCGCAAGTTGGGCACAGAGCACATTGCGCTGTCCAAGTACGACCAGGGCGGGCCCTTCGGATACCAGTTGCTCGGCGGGATCATGCGGTACGGGAACTACGACGCGAAGTTCCTCAACCCGATCGCCGAACACGTGGCGCAACTGCACGCGAAGGACCCGGGCCTGTTCGCCGAGACCAAGATGGTGAACAGCTGGCTCAAGAATCCGTACAACCCCTCGGGCGTGAACGGCGCCGGCTACGAGCCGACCACCGCCATGCTGGAGGCGCTGGGCAACAGCCCGGAAGCAGCGAAGAAATTCTTCACCGACCCCCCGACCGCGTACAACGAGAACGGCACGGTCAACCACGGCGCCACGGCCGAACTCGGCAAGGACAAGGACGGCCAGGCGTTCGACAACTACCTCGACTTCTTCACCAACGAGAAGTGGGAGTCCTTCGGCGACGTCAACGCGAATGATCCGAAGGAATTCAAGGCGTCGCTCGACTACATGCCCGACGCCCTCGGCCATTCCCTGGAGTCGGCGACCCTCGGCTACCCGGCCGGGCACCCGGACGCCGACGTGGTGCGGGACGAGGACAACGTCGCGGTCATGCAGCAGGTCATGGAGAAGTACGCCGATGACCCGGGCCTCCTCAAGGAGCGCCACGAGGCGATGGCCGACAGCCTGGGTGTCATGGGCGCCGGCTACATCGACGACATCAACTGGGCGCTGGACGAGAACGACAGGGAGAGCGCGTTCGCACCGGCCAAGAATCCGGAAGGGCACCTCGTTTTCTCGGACACCGTGGACGGGAACGGGAGGAGCGTTGTGCGAGGCTTCCTGAGCACCCTGGGCCAGCACCCGGACGCCTACGCGACACTGTCGGCCGCGGAGCAGGTCTACACCCGCAGTGTGCTGGAAGGAACCGTGGGCCCGGACGGCATCAATGAGGGCGCTGCCAGGGCGACCGTGCGTACGGGTGCAGAGGTGCAGGGCATGCTCGACCAGTCCCGGGCCGACCAGGTAAAGGCGACGGACCTCAAGACCCACGAGGACTACGAGAAGGCGGTCGCCAAGCGGGCGGGCTGGGTCGAGTTCGGGGCTGCGGCGGGTATCGCGGCGGGCGTCGCCTTCCTGCCTGCGACCGCGGCCGTGGGCACGGCCGCGGTACTCATCCCGTTGGCTACCGATACCGCCAGCGGTGCTGCGGAACAGCTCATCGGCCAGATGGTCGGCGACCTGTCAGACAACGCGGTGGATGAGCACAAGAAGAAGATCGAGGACCTCACCCATCACGAGAGGAAGATGATCTACACCGCAGGTGAGAGCATGGCCGAGGCCCCGATGAAGGAATTCCTGGCGCACAACGGCGTGGACCGTAACAGCGACTTCGGAGAGGACCTGCGCGCATCGATGCTGCTCGGCTACGGGGTCGGCAACGACCGGGAGAACCAGCAGGGCAACGACCCGGAGACTGGCTGAGGCCAGGGGACTGCCGAGGAGACATGAGGATGTGGACAGTGGTCAGTCGTAGGCCGGTACGCGGGGGACTCCTCTCCGCAGCAGTGGCCGGCTCGTTGCTTCTCGGAGCCACGGGCTGCGGAGGGGACGGGGACGAGGACGGCGTTCCGGACGACTACAAGGTCGTCGCGGGTACACGACTCTGCGGTGGCAACGCCGTCTCCGCCGACGCGGCCAAGGCGCTGAAGGTGATCACGGGATCGTCAAGGTTCGAGGCCTCGGGGGAGAAGTACAGCATCGAGCAGGCGGCGACGGTCCTTGCCACCATGTACAACGCGCCCCACGGTCGGAGTGGGGACGTCTGCCGTATCTACACACCCCTCGGCAAGCCGGATTTCGAGCTCAGGGTCACCTGGAGGCAGGTCGACCCCGACGCGACGGGCTCTCCCGCCTCCAAGTTCACCGCGCTGAAGATGGGGGAGCGAACCCTGGCGGCGGCGGACAAGGCAGACGTCCAGTTCGGGTGCAGAAGCGACAAGGTGGCCGGCACGGGGGAAGTGGCCCACCTTGCGGTCGGCGTGGAGCACTGGGCCACGCCGACAGAGCCCGAGGGCGACATCAAGGCGCTGAAGGACGCCTACGCGACCGTGGCCCACTCCTTCTCGCTGGCCATGGCCAAGGAACTGGGCTGTGAGAAGAACGGCGGGCTTCCCTCGAAGCCCGTGTTGGATCCCGCGTAGCCACCGGTGCGGTATCACGGCATGGAGCCTGGCATAGGCGTGTTCGCGCAGGACCTGAGTGAATCGATGCTGAGCCTTTCCAAACGGGCAGTCCTGAGGACGAGTTGGACAGCCCTGCGCAACAGCGAAGCTGCTGGCGGACGGGTTCTTCCTGATCTGTCCACCCGCAGCGGAATCCTCGACGGCACCCTGCTCCCGATCGACCGCATCGCCGCCGACAGATCACCGAGGTCGTGAAGGCCGTCCTCGTCCTTCATCGCGCATCAGTGTGAGGTGGGTAAACGGCTCACTGAGGACGTCACCGGAATCTGAGCACCCCCCGCCAGGTCCACCCAGCGCCGAGGACGGCGTCGCGCAGAGGGTCGGTCGTCTGGCGTGTGGAGAAGCGGAACTCCTTCCCCTCCCAGTACACGGCCGGGGCATACCCCCGCCCGTACCGCACACTGGCCCCATCCCCGGAGCGTCGCTCCCAGCGCTCGTCGAGGAACCGCACCTCACACACGTCCGGCACGAACCGCATCCGCGTCCGCAGCGTGATCCTCACCCGGGGAACCTGGCACTCGGCCACGAGATCCGCCTTCTCCCCCGGCATGGCTTCACGGACCTGGAACGGCACCTGATCCCCAACGAGCCCGAGCAGCGCGCCCCGAACATCCGCGACTGGCCGGGGAGCGGCTCCCTTTTCGGGACGCCGGGTGCCGGTGAGCCTGTCGAATATACTCATAATCTTTACTTCAGCTCCTGCCTCGTCTCATGGTGCCGACTCAGCTGCGAGAACCTCGCTGCTAGATTCGTCGATCATGCGATCACGCGAGTACGACCTCGAATTCCGCGACAGACATAGCCGCATACGCGCCTGGGGTATCGGTCTGTTGGCTGTCGCGGCGCTCCAGTGGACATGGTGTGCCCTGTTGCTGCTCACGCCGTACGAGGTCGACGAGGAGCCCGACGACCGCTACCCCGCGGAGTGCGAGTCACGGTTGTTGACCGATCGCGGCACGGCCAACGACGGCTTGCATAGGGGTGATTGGTGTCAGAACGAACGTGACTGGCCTGAAGCCCTGACTGTGCTCGGGCTCTCCGTTCCGGTGTCGGTCGCCGGCGTGGCGCTGTTCACGAGCGGCAGTGTGAGCCTCCGAATGAGCGCACACGCCGAGGCGATGCGCGAACTGGACAAGTGGGCCGACGCACGGAACGCGTAGCCTGCACGGATTGACCGGCCGCTGTTTCGGGTGCGCCGGCCGGAGCATCGAAGACGTGCAACGGAACCGTAAGATACGGGGCCTGTAGCGGTTCGGACATCCGTCGTGTCGCCCCTCAGGTTCGACGTCCGCCATTATTGCCCCGCCGCCGCGAATCCCGTACCGCCACCGCCGTGCCCCCGAGGCCCGCGGCCAGGACCAGGCCGCCGACGACTACGTAGGTGCCCAAACGGGTGTTGCGTTCCTCGGCTGTCTCGCCGAGGCGTAGGGGGGCCACCTCGGGGGCCTTTGCCCGGGTGCCCGCTTGCTCGGGGGTGGGGGACTCCACCGGGTGGGCCGGGTCCACGTCGGTCAGGGCCTTGACCGGGTCGATCACGCCCCAGCCGACTAGGCGGTCGTCGCCGGGGATGGAGCGTTCGGCCGTCTGCTCGATCTGGGCGATGACCTGCGCGGCCGTCCACTTGGGGTGCCCGGACTTGAGCAGAGCCGCCACCGCTGCCACGTACGGGGCGGAGAAGCTGGTGCCGTTGTCGGAGCAGTGGCCGCCGCCGGGCACCGTGGAGATCATGTCTACGCCGGGGGCCGCCACGCCCACGAAGTCGCCCGCCTGGGAGAAGGGGGCGCGTTCGTTGTTGCGGTCGGAGGACGCCACGGCGAGGACGCCCTCGTACGAGGCCGGGTAGGTCGTCCTGTCCTCGCCTCCGAGGCCGTCGTTGCCGGCCGAGGCGACGACCACGACTTCCTGGTCCAGGGCGTGGTCGACGGCCGACTTCAGGGTGGAGTCGGGTTTGACGGCGTTGGCCGTGTCCTGCGAGATGTTGATGACGTCGGCGCCCACGTCCACGGCATGGCGGATCGACGCGGCGAGCGTGTCGGCCGTGCCGTTGCCCTCGGCGTCGTTCTGTTTGATGGGGATGATCGTGGCTTCGGGGGCGAGGCCGACGAAACCGGTGTCTTTGGCGGGGCGGGCCGCGATGATGCCGGCCACTCGTGTGCCGTGGCCGACGGTGTCCGTGGTGCCGTTCGCGTTGCCGCGTTCGATCTTCTCGCCCTTGTCGTTCTTGGAGGGCAGGTAGTTCTGGCCCTTGGAGGCGTCGACGGCTTGGGTGAGTTGGGGGTTCTTCACGTCCACGCCCGTATCGATCACCGCGACTTGGACGCCCTCGCCCTTCGACTGCGCCCACAGTTCGTCCAGGTTGACGCGTTGCAGCGCCCACGGCCTGCCCTCGTAGTTCTTCGAGGGGAAGGTGCACTGGCCGCCGTCGGCCGCCTGCGCCCCAGGGACAGCGAGTACGGATGCGGTGAGTGCGGCCGCCGTCAGCGCCCGCGCGCGGCTGCCGCACCCGCGGAGGGTCGTCTCATTCTGCATGGTCTCGCTCTCCTGGTGGCCGCTACGAGCCCTGCGGCTGGCGTGCGGCTGCCTCGGACAAACGTGGTCCCGTGGGCAGGAAGGTCGACCACTGCACCGGTACGGGTGAGGGATCCACGTCCTCGTAGCCGAGCCGGGCCTGGGCGATGCGAGCCTCGCTCAGTTCCTGCTCGCGCTTCTTCTCGGAGGTACCGATGCCCTTGTCGTCGGCGGCGCTGTCGCTGTTGGACTGCAGGGCATAGCGCAGTCCCGTGTCGGTGGCAAGAAAGACGCCGCCCGCCTCCGTCTCGGTGCCCTGGAACTGGCGGTAGAGCTGTCCGGAGCCGGGTGTGACGTATGCGCTGGAGGAGCCGGTGGGCAGTCGGGCGGGGAAGTCGGTGCTCGCCCAGGTGGAGAGCGTCGTCTCGCCGTTCTTGGGGTTCACCGCACGCAGGACGTTGCAGACGGTGTTTCGGCCGGAGGTGGCGGAGGAGCCGTCGTTGACCGTTCTGGGGCGGTACGACGGCCAGTTCCGCTGCCCCTCGAACTCGGTGCTCTCGACAACCGCGCCGGGGCTGACCTGCTGCGCCTCGCCGGCCTGTCCTACGCCGACGAGGTCACCGCTGTTGAGGAGCAGCGTCGCGGTGAACTCCGAGATGCGGGCCACGCCGCCGCTCAGGACGACGTAGTACTGCATGCGCCGGCCGTCGTACGCCTTGATGACCATGCCCACCTTGTCGTGCTGCCCGAGCATGTCGGAGGCTCCCGCGTCCGCTCCCGGGGCGCCCTCGATCTCCGGGATGTCGATCGGGTCGCCCTTGTGGAGGGTGTCAAGCCACTCCTGGGACACCCGCTGCGGGGCGCGGCCCTGGGTGTCGAGGGCTTTGAGGAGTTCCTTGTCGGCGGGGTCGCCCAGTCGGTAGGCGTAGCCGCGCGAGTCGACGACGTACTGGGAGGTGCCGTCCGGTGCGACGACGTACATCAGGTCGCCCCCGGAGAGCTTCTTGGAGCCCTCCGTCTTGGGCCACTCCTTCTCGGCGAGGACGAACGCGGCCTTCTGGGTGGATCGGCCGCCGGGACCAGGGCGTTCACAGACCGCCCACCGCTTGGCGGTCTCGGATTCGTCGGGCGAGGGCAGGCGGTCGGGCGCGTAGGGGATGCCGATAGTGGCGCCGTGCGGTGGTTCACCGCCGTCGAGGACGTCCTCGTCGACGGTGATGACCTTGTCCTTGCCGGGATCCAGGAGGAGTTTCGCGGAGGCCATGTTGAGGACCGGGTGCAATTGCCTCTTCCCTGCGGTCTTCAGCACGACGTAGCGGGTCGTGGAGTCGCTGGCCACGATCACGTTCTCCCCCACCTTGTCCCAACCCTTGGGCGCCGTGGGGCTGAACAGGCCGATCGCTCCGAACACGGCGAGGACGACGATGCCGACGACGGCACCTGGGACAACCGCTCTCAGTGGCCTGGGGGCTCCCTCTTCCGAACCCGAGGGGGAGGGTTGAAGGAAGGACGCGAGTGTGCGGCGCTTCGCGAAGGTGTAGGCGTTCAGTTCATCACGCCGTGATGCCATGTGTTTTCGTTCTCTCCCCGTGCGGCGGCGTGGTGGCGCGGTGGGGATGCGGCGCTCGGCCCTGATCCGTCTCCCGCCCCGACTGCCTCCAGAATCTCGGCTGTCAGACCCGGCCCCTACTATGCCTGGTGCGGGATGGTGCATGGGGCACGGGTAGGCTTCTGCAGCCTGCCGTGTGCTGAACGCGTTGTCTCTGGGGAGAGTTCGGGGGAATCGGAGTAATGGCTTCCGCACCACAGACCCGGTCGGGGCCCAGGTCGCGGTCACGATCGGAGTCCCAGTCACGATCGATGCCCCGGCGGCCTGACCCGGCGGCGGGTACCGGGGTGCCGACATCGGCCGCCACGGGGCCTGTCACGCCGCGTTTGCAGGCGCGTCGCGTGCGGGGTGGTTCCTTCGCCCTGCAGCGAATGGTGCTGCTGGAGCTCGCCGTCGCACTGACGGTGTGCGGCTGGCTCATCGGGTCCCTCGTGCTGGTGCCGTCGATCGCCCTCGCGGTCCTGCTGGTGCTTCTGGCGGTGGTACGTCGCCGGCGGCAGTCCCTGCCGGAATGGCTGGCCGGCCATATGGCACTGCGCGCCAGACTCCGCAGAGCCGCGAACACCCCGGTGGCGTCGGACGTCGACGCCGGCCTGGCACCGGCCGTGGAGTGCGAGCCGAACCTGCGCACGTACAACTACGTCCACCGGGACAGCCGCGATCGGCGGCCGGTGGGCATGCTGGGCGACGGAGGCTTCCTGACCGCCGTGCTCCAGGTGGAAGCCGACGCCGGGGCACTACGCGCCGACCGCGGCAGCAGACCGCTGCCCCTCGCCCTGGTCCGGGACGCCCTCGACGTGGACGGCATCCGCCTGGAGTCCGCTCAGGTCGTCCTGCACACCCAGACCGCGCCCGCGCCCCACCTGCCGCGACAGTCGGTCGTGGTGACCAACTATGCGCAATTGCAGACAGGGAATCTTTCTCCCGCCGTCCGCATCATGTGGATCGCGCTGAAACTCGATCCCGAGCTCTGCCCGGACGCGGTGGCGGCGCGCGGTGGCGGACTGACAGGGGCACAGAAGTGCCTGGCGCGGTCGGCGGAGCACCTGTCCAGCCGACTGACGGGCGCCGGGTTCCGGGTCAGCCTGCTGACCGAGGAGGAGCTGCCGGCCGCCCTTTCCACCTCGATGTGCGCCAACCCGATGGTGGCCGCCCAAACCGGACAGGGTGACGCGCCCCGGCGCCGCACCGAGGAGTCCGGCCGCAGCTGGCGCTGCGACAACCGACGGCACACCACGTACTGGGTGCGCCGCTGGCCCCAGCTCGGCGGCCACGACGCCGGTTTGCCGCAGCTCGTGGCGAGGCTGACGGCGGTACCCGCGCTGGCGACCACATTCAGTCTCACACTGGCCCCGAGCAGCCGACAGGACGTCACGATCACCGGGCACGTCCGGGTCACCGGTCGCAGCAGCACGGAGCTGGCAGAGGCGCGCCGGGGCCTGGAACATGCCGCACGCCAGGCGCGAACCGCCCTCGTACGACTGGACCGTGAGCAACTGGCCGGCATGCTCGCCACACTGCCGCTCGGAGGTGCCCGCTGATGACGGTGACGTCACCCGCCGCCCACATCGATCCGGCGGGCGCCGGACAGTCCGCCACGGGCCTACGGTGGCGGCTCCGCTCTGGATTCGGCCTGCTGGGCCCCCGGCACCCCCGGCACACGCTCTCCATGACCGAGGTCGAAACGCTCGCCCTGCCCATCGGGGACGACGGTGTCGTGGTGGGCGTCAACAGCGAAGGGCAGCCCGCCGTCCTGGGAGTGAACCGTCCGACGCCCTTCGACATGGTGTTGATCGGCGGACTCTGGACCGCGCAGGTCTTGGCGCTGCGCGTGGCGGCGACGGGAGCGAGGGTCGCCGTGGAAACCGGTCGCCCGGCTCACTGGGCGCAGGTGCTGCAGGCGGTCGGTGGCGGCCAGTCCGGCATGACCGTGCACGAAGTGGGCCGTGTTCCGCCGCAGGGCGCCTCGGCGACGGGACCGGTGCTGGTGATCCGCGACTGCGGTATGCGTCCGCCGCGTGGGCGGGTGGTCTCCGCGCCGTGGCAGTCGGTGCTGACTCTGCTTCCGTATCTGAGCCCGCTCGCCCCGCGGTTGATGCGCCAGGCGCGTTTGGTGGGCGTGCAGCGCGTCTCGCCGGACGAGTCGGCGGAGATCGGCCGTGTGACCGGCCTGCCCCGCTCCGAGTATGAGGCACTGCCGGCCCTTCCCGACGGGGTCACCCTGTGGTGTAAGGATCGTGACAGACAGTACGTGATGACCCAGCCGACCGATGCCGAGGTCGGTCTCCTGGGTACACCCCGGCGGATGGACTGACGCAATCACGTTGACCGGATCACCCCACTTACATCCGCTATGCCATTGAAGTTAGCCGCTTATGCGCCAGTTGTGACGTTAGATGCGGGCGCGTGCAGGGGTACGGGGCCTGACGGGTTCGGGGCGCTCGTGATTAGGCTGGGACCGGCGCGACGCCAGAACCCGTGGACCGGGCGTCGGCGTCTCAGGGGGAAGAGCCGGTTCATCGGACGACCTCGAACGGCTTTTGGACAACTTCGAATGACAAGCAAGGGTCGCCCCAGCACGGCTTGAGGGTGCTCGACCACACCAGGAGGAACTGTGAGCAGCGACCGGGACGGGAACCGCGGGGGCTGGGCTACACCCGGCGATGACCAGCCCGACGCGGAGTCCTCAGTGGAGACGACCGGCGAGTTCACCATCGACTACGCGCCGCCCGCCTGGTACACGCAGAACGCGTCCAGTGAGAGCGAATCCGGTCAGGAGGACGAGGGGGCGGGGGCCGGTTCGTCGTCCCGTGCTTCCGGTGGCTCCGGTGGCTCCGGTGGCTCCGATTCCGCCGCTCCGGCCTCTCCCTCCGCTCCGCCTGCTCCCCGTGGTCCGGTTCCGCCGTTGCCGGGGCTGACGCCTCCTCCGCACGCGGCGGCGGCCGGCGGGCCTTCCGCCGTTCCGGCTCCCGCGCCGGGCGCGCCCTTCACACCGCCGCCTCCCGCGCCGGGTGCCCCGTACACGCCGCCTCCGCCGCCGCCCGGGCCCGGGGTTCCCTTCACGCCGCCCGCGCCGCCTGCCGGGGGGCCGACCGGGGTGCCGCGGCTGCCGGTCGGGAGCGGGTTCGAGCCGCAGGCGCCGCAGCAGCCGTCGGCGCGGCCCGAGCCGGAGCCGGTGCCTGAGCCCGAGCCCGAGGTGCAGGCGCCGGAGGCCGCGCCCGCGCCCGCCCCGACTGCGGATTTCAGCTCCCCCACGGCCGTGCCGGCCTTCCCGGCCGGAGGGTTCCAGCTCCAGGCGCCCGCTGCCCCTCCGGCTCCGGAGGCGGAGCCGCGGCCCGAACCCGAACCCGAGCCTCAGGCCGAACCGGAGGCAGAGCCTCGGCCCGAGCCGGAGCCCGAATCGGAACCCGAGCCCGAGCCCGAGCCCGAGCCCGAGGCCGAGCCCGCCAACGGTGATCTCGAGAGTGGCGCGACCATGCGCTTCTCCGCGGCCGCTCTCCAGCGGGAGATCGCCGAGCGTGCCGCCGCGGACTCCGACACCGACACCGACGACGCCGTGGAACCGGAGGACGAGGACGCCTCGCGCTCCGAGACCGGCGAGACCGGCGAGACCGGCGAGACCGGCGACGCAGGTGAGGACACGGACGGTACGGACGACGCCGCTGTCGGCGAGGTCGCCGACGAGGTGGCCGAGCCCGAGCCCGAGGACAGCGTCCCGGCGGTGGACGAGCCCGAGGACGCCGCTCCCGAGGACGACGCCCCACGGGACGCCGTTCCCGAGGACGCGCCGCCCGCGGCCCAGGGTGGGATGCCGCCGGTGCCTCCGTCGTACCCGCCGACCGCACCCGCCCCGGCCCACCAGTGGCCCGCGCCGCCGGCACCCG